>JASHQK010000700.1 GCA_030039195.1 Candidatus Sulfotelmatobacter sp. | reverse complement strand
CGCTGCCATTTCTGATCAACGTAAACAGCTTCCGCCCTGGATGAGATTCGGTTCTATGGCGCTACCAGCATTCAAGTCATGCGTATGAAGGCTCTCGTGAATGACTGATTTCCATCTTGCCTGAAGAACGTCAACCCGCACTGCGTCATTGGCAGGAGAGACTGCAATTCACGGTTGAACGTTCGTTTGTCGATCAGCTCGACAAATTGGACGCGTTTGAGGAAGACCATTAGGGTCTGGACAGTGCCAGGAGGTAAATCCTTTGGTATCGGCGGCGACTTCTACTCAACGCTTGAACGCGAGATGGCGCGCCTCATTGCCTTCTCTCCAAGGATTGCTTCCGGTTAACAAGGATTGTTTTGCGCCAGACATCGTGGCCGGAATTACGCTCGCGGCTCTTGGTATACCCCAAGTCATGGGGTATACGAAGATCATTGGCACGCCGGTGATCACCGGGCTTTACACCCTGTTCCTGCCTGTGCTGGTGTTTGCTTTTTTTGGCTCCTCTCGCCACCTCGTCGTCAGTGCGGATTCCGCTACCGCGGCCATGGTTGCGGCAGCTCTGGCTAGCCTTTCGTTCACCGCCTACACGCCAAGATATAGCGAACTCACCAGTCTCATCGGACTGGTAGCTGGCGCCATCCTTCTTCTCGCCAGAATTCTTCGCTTGGGTTTCCTCGCCGATTTTCTCTCCAGGACCGTGCTGGTCGGATTTTTGTCCGGAGTCGGCGCTCAGGTTGCCGTCGGCCAACTTCATGAAATGCTGGGCATTGAGAAGGGAGGACACGGCTTTTTCCGCCAACTGCTCTTCACGTTTAACCATTTGGGAGAAACGCGCGAGTCGAGTCTGTTGATTGCCCTGACGGTCTTGGCCGTCATAATCGGATTCGAACACTTCGCACCGCGCTTTCCTGGCGCTTTGCTGGCGGTCATCGGCTTCACCGCGGCGAGTGCCCATTTCCATTGGGGCGAGAAAGGCGTCGAGGTGGTCGGCAACGTGCCCAGCGGCCTTCCCCATTTGGTGGTTCCGCACATCACATACAGCGACGTAATGATGGTTCTTCCGATCTCCGTCTCTTGCTTTATTGTCATCATTGCGCAGAGCGCTGCCACGTCACGGGCTTACGCTCTTCGCTATCGTGATCGATTCAATCAGGACGTCGACCTAGTTGGTCTTTCTTTTGCCAATGCTGCAGCGGCATTCAGCAGCACCTTCGTCGTCAACGGCAGCCCTACCCAGACCGCTGTCGTTGACACCGCAGGCGGTCGCAGTCAGTGGTCACACCTGACTACGGCGGCCGTGGTCCTGGTGGTGCTACTGTTCTTTACCCGTCCATTGAGCTTTCTGCCAAATGCTGTACTCGCAGCTATAGTCTTCCTTATTGGTATCAAACTCGTCGACTATCATGGCCTCGCCAGGATTCGACGTACCATGCCCAACGAATTCGCCCTCGCGCTCGTTACTACCGCCACGGTAGTCATTTTTGGCGTGGAACAAGGCATCATTCTCGCGGTGGTACTGTCGCTGTTGCTGCATGTCTGGCACAGCTACCGGCCGATGAGTGGAGTGATCGTCCATGATGCGGCGGATCATTGGCGGCTTGATGATCCCATCCCGGGAAAGATGGCGGAGCCCGGCCTGGTGATCTTTTGGTTCGGTGCGGGCCTCTTTTACGCCAACGTTGGACTCTTTGCGGAACAGGCACTAAAACTCGTACATCAGTCACCCTCGCCAGTTCGTTGGCTAGTTATCGACGCTACCGCTATCACTGGTCTCGATTTTTCGGCCGGCCTCTCCTTGGCAGAACTTCAGCGCGACTTGGCGAATGCAGGCGTGGTTCTTGCCTTGATCGTCGTCAAGATCCGTCACCATGGTTTTTTAGAACGTATGGGACTGATCGAGTTGATAGGCGCGCATCGCATTTTCGAAAGCCGTCAGGCCTGTATGGAGGCTTACCGCTCGGAATGCTCATGCAAGTAACTCTTCACAACCTCTAATTCGGGAACCTCCATGAGGCGATTAAATAAACTGAAACTCCTGCTTAGCATTCTCATCACAATCGTGCTGTGCGGCTGCGAGCATTTGGTGCCACATGACACGCAAAGCCTGCTAATTCCCCGATTTCACAGGTCGGAGGTCGTCGGCCTTCTTGCCGGCTTCGGCACTACCTTTGCCGCACTGCCGGATTTAATCTCCATGCTTCGTCGTCGCTCCGCCGCTGGAATGAACCCGCGGATGGCCGCGATTATGGGCGTCTTCCAAGTCTTGTGGGTTTACTACGGACTCTTGATTCTGTCGCGCCCGGTAATTGTGTGGAATGTGGTTGCCATCTTCATCAACTTGTTGAGTGTCGGCGCGTATTCTCATTTTGCCAAGAAGGAAAGGCAACTCACACGGTGAAGTGACCAAAAACTGCTCAACGCCCGCCGATTCCTCAGTCACAAATCCAGGCTACGAGCAACTTGTGCCCATTTTCAGCTAGCCGGGAGTTCACGATAGTGCCTCGACAACAAAGGAGGCTCATAGTGAAAAGTCGATTCTTTCTTCTGCCTCTCGTTCTCCTTTTCGCGGTCCCGTCTCATGCACGGGACAAGACCGATGTCATGGTGATGACAAACGGAGACCGTATGACCTGCGCGGTCAAAGGCCTCAACGAAGGTGTCTTGTACGTTGATTTCGACTACATTGACGGTACCGCTTCTGTCGATTGGTCGAAAGTGGCCCGACTGGAGAGCAAGCAGTTGTTTCTGGTGAAAACCGAAGACGGCTCGATATATCGAAACTTGACGATGTTCAACAGCGTTTGTTCCTTCCACGAATCGGAGAGAGACAGGCTGTAGTCGGCCCCGTCGCGGGGTAGCGAACGGGGGCCGATCTTGGGGTGCAAGCACCCGTTGTAAGCAAACTAGCGCTGCGGGTTGCCAAGATTAGGACTCTTTTCATATCCGCTCAATCAGATCTAATTGGGGTTTCTATTGTCCTGACGAAGACGCAATATTTCCTCGAAGTTAAAGTCGACTGTGGACGCATGAGGCGCGGATGCCCCCTCCGTCAAGTCGCAGAGAAGGGATGTTGCACTCAATCAAATCCTTCTACCGCGTTGCTGCAACTGCAAGTCTTGACAGTCCCCGCAAAGCAGAGCCGCGAGACTTTGTGGATTGAGGCTGGCGACCCATTCCGAAGATGAAGTGTCCGCACTGTTACTGTCCGACCATCTATCGCTACTGACAGTTCCGCCAGTTGTTCTCGGCCTGCCTTTGCGGTACCCGTCGAGTATCTCTCACCCTTCGCGGAGGCGTCATGGCTGCTCGACCCCAACCCACACCCCAGCCACATCATGAGAAGACC
>JASHQK010000699.1 GCA_030039195.1 Candidatus Sulfotelmatobacter sp. | reverse complement strand
AAAAAGCAGCGGTATGGCCCTGCGCCGTTGCCGCGCTGATCATGGGCGTGGCTCCGATCATCTGGCTGGCCGCAATTGACCCCGCAACACATGCCGCGCTCGTTCCGATTGCGCAGTTGACCGCAAAGGTGGTGGGACCATGACATCTCCTTTGCTTATGCAAGCGATACCTCAAGCCGCGGAATACATCCGCATTCTGCCTGAGATCGTATTGTCGCTGTTCGGAATTCTGATCATGCTGCTTGATCCGCTCGTCGACGAACAAAAAAGTCAGAAAACACTCGGGCTGATTGGATTCATCGGCGCGCTCGCAGGCCTGCTTGCGACCTGGTACATGTCAGGATCGCCCGGACTGGCTTTTTCCGATAGCATCCGGATCGATGGATTCAGCGTCTTCTTCCACGTACTTGTGATCGCTATCGCGGCGGTAGTTATTCTAGGTTCTTTCGAGTACATGGCGGTGCAGCGTATCCGCGCGGGTGAATACTACGCTCTCATTCTGTTTGGCACTGTGGGCATCGGATTGATGTCATCAGCCATTGAACTAGTGCTGATCTTCATCGCTCTCGAGATTTCTTCTATTTCCACCTACATCCTTGCCGGGTTTCGCCGTCAACAGGCCGCGAGCAGTGAATCGTCACTGAAGTACTTCCTTTTGGGCTCGTTCGCAACCGCATTCTTCCTTTACGGCGTCGCCATGATGTTCGGTGCGACCGGCTCAACCAATATCGACAAAATCAGTCAGTATCTGCAAGGCAACGGGGTTCCGCTGCTCGTCTACGTCGGGACGGCGCTGATGTTCGTCGGTCTTGGATTCAAGGTCGCGGCAGCCCCGCTGCACATCTGGACTCCCGACGTTTACGAAGGAGCGCCCGCTCCGGTTGTCGGTTTCATGTCAACGGCTCCGAAAGCGGCGGCGTTTGCCGTGTTGCTGCGAATCGTATTTGCGATCAACGAACCCGGCCACTTCTGGCCGATATGGGTGGCGGCCGCACTTTCTATGACGATTGGCAATCTCGGGGCTCTGGTACAGACGAATGTAAAGCGCCTGCTTGCCTATTCTTCGATTGCCCATGCCGGCTATCTGCTGGTTGCATTTGCGATGACCACCTCTGAAAATTCGCCAAATGGAATCGCAGCAGCCATGTTCTATGCCGCCGCATACGCGGCCATGAACGTCGGGGCTTTCGCTGTGGTCAGTCACTTTGCCAATGCCGGCGAGCAGTATGTGACGCTGGAGGATTACGAAGGCCTAGGGCGAAGTTCGCCATTGCTGGCCGCGACGCTCACAATCTTTCTGCTTTCTCTGATCGGCATCCCCATGACTGGCGGCTTTTTCGCAAAGTTCTATGTTTTCAGCGCCGCGTTGCGAGCCAACTTGATCTGGCTGACTCTCATTGGCGTGGTCAACAGTGCGGTGGGCGCGTACTACTACCTTCGCCTCATTGTCGTCATGTATATGCGCGAACCCCGCAAGCAGGTACCGGTCACGCCTGTTCCGTTCGGGTTGGGAACTGCGCTCGCCGTGAGTCTTGTGGCAACGCTTTATCTCGGGATTCTCCCCAATCGGGTCCTCCACTATGCGCAACAATCTGCGCAGGACCTGCTTGCGCAACCCCAAACTTCGATTCCGGCGAGCATGGTGGAGATCCCGGCGATTTCGCACAGGCAGCCTCAAAACCCGCTCCCTAAGCCCGAAATCGGCAATTGACAAGAACCTGCAGAGGCGTGCATTATGTGGGAACAAAAGAAGGGCTAACCCTTACCTCTTAGCTCGGGGCGACATGGAGGCAACACAAATGCGAACACTAATTTCAAGACTTTGGCGGGAAGATGCGGGACAAGACATTGCAGAGTATGCCGTGATGCTGGCTGTCATTCTGGTCCTGGTGGTAGGGACGGTTCGCTTGATCGGGTCCAACGCTAACACCGTCTTCTCGAACGCGGCCAGCACCATTCAGTAAGCTTCGCGCAACAAAAATTCGGGAGAGAAGTGATCTGTATCCCCAGTCTTTCGTAGTAGATTCTATGACACGATTTAGCCCCATTTTTGCATACTGCCTCTGCTATTGGTTCAAAGCCGTAGCAGCTGCAATCAGCTTGGGGTGAAAAGCGAAAGCGAAAAGAAAGAAATCAACCCCAAGCCGCGATGGATATCGCGGTTTTTATTTTTTGGGAGAGAACTCGTGCCTTTGTTGTTTCATCGGAGGAGACCCAGCCATGATCGTTAACATGTCGGAGAAAGCGACGGAAGAACAGATTCAACATGTGGTGGAGCGCGTCCGCGAGGCTGGCTATCAGCCCCACCTCACTCGCGGCACGGAGCGCACAATCATCGCCGCCGTGGGCAGCGGCCGCCGCCATGAGATCGAGGCCCTGCAGGTCGCACCGGGCGTGGATAACGTGGTTGCCATCGCCCAGCCCTTCAAGCTGGTGAGCCGTCAGGTACGCCCGGAACGCTCCGTCGTTCGGATCGACGGGGTCGCGATCGGCGGTCCCGAAGTCGTTGTCATCGCCGGTCCGTGTTCGGTGGAATCGCACGAGCAGTTGCTCGACACCGCACATGCGGTCAAACGTGCCGGGGCAACCATGCTGCGCGGCGGAGCCTATAAACCTCGCACTTCTCCCTATGATTTTCAGGGCCTCGGCCTTGAGGCATTGAAGATCCTGCAGCAAGCACGCCAAGAAACCGGGCTGCCCATCGTCACCGAGGTGATGAGCACCGAGGACGTGGATCTCATCTGCGAGTACGCCGACATGCTGCAAGTCGGCGCGCGCAATATGCAGAATTTCGCTTTGCTGCGCCGGTTGGCGACCATCCAGAAGCCCATTCTCTTGAAAAGGGGGCCCTCGGCCACAGTGAAAGAATGGCTGCTTGCGGCCGAGTACCTGCTTTCCGGAGGGAATCACGACGTTGTTCTTTGCGAACGCGGAATCAAAACGTTTGAGACCGAAATGCGCAACACTATGGATCTGGCGGCAATCGCGCTGGCTCGCGATCTCTCCCACCTGCCGGTGATCGCTGATCCGTCGCACGGCACGGGCAAACAAAGTCTGATCGCGGCCGTTTCTCGCGCAGCCGTAGCCATCGGAGCCGATGGATTGATCATAGAAGTGCATCCCTGCCCGGAGCGCGCACTATCTGACGGTCCGCAGTCCCTGGATTTTGCGGGGTTCGCTAGAGTGATGGAAGGCTTATCTGAGCCGCTCCGCCGAACTGCCAAAATCAGCCTGGCGACCGCACAAGCGATTTAAGCTTAAAGGGTCGCCCGGTGAGCGCATAGCTCTTGTTTCTGTGATGCAGTTCTTCTTCTTATCTCGTAGGGCCCTATTTCTTTGTTGCGGCGGAGCAAATGCTGCGTATCGCGATGTTGTTCGTCCGGCGCCTGTGGCTGCCGCTGCTGTTGCTGGCGGCCTTCCTTGGGGTATGTGTTGCCGTTTACATGCGCCTGGAGGGACTGCGCCCGATCGACGCCCTGTTCTGGATCATTCACAATCACGCCATCGATTACCGCTTCGTCCGCACGTCCACCAAAATCTTTGCGCTGTTCGTCTACGCGGGTGTATTCGCCTTTCAAATCTGGATTGCCGAACGCGTTCTGCTCACCATCTTCAGCCATCAAGGCGTGGAGGCCTGGAAATCTATGGTCAACGAAGTGAACATTGATCGCCTGCGCGATCACTTCATCATCTGCGGCTATGGTCAGGTCGGCCGAACTGTGGTCGATCAGCTCGAGCGCCTGGAAATTCCCTTCGTCCTCGTCGAGACCAACGAAGGCCTCTACCGCGAATTGCTCAACGAGCGTACCCCGGTGATTCACGGCGACGCCAAGCGTCACGACATCCTTCTGAAGGCAGGATTGGAGCGTGCGCGCGGCATCTGCATCGTGATCGACAGCGACGCCGACAATCTCTACATCACCGTCACAGCGCGTTCCCTTAACCCCAGGGTCAAGATCATCACGCGCGCCGGCCAACAGCGCTACGCGACCGCTATGCGGAATTCCGGGGCGGACGAGGTCATCATTCCTGAATACGAAGGTGGGTTGATGACCGGCCGGATGATTCAGAAGTATTATCCGGCGCAGTTGGCTATTGAGTGATTCGCGGCTTAGTGGACGCTGGCTGCCGGCTGCTTGATTTGCATGGCTGGATCGCCCAGCAAGACGAATGTCCGGCGGACGTCCTCGTCGCCGATTTGCGACTTGGCCTTCACGATCGATTCGCCGATCGTAGAGCTTTTTCTCCCGAACGCACTTTCAACCACCAGTTTGTCGAGTTTCGTCTGCGGCGCTGGCTGGTTCAATCCCGATGACGCCAGCACGGCCACTGCTCCTCCGTTGGGAGTCAGCAACAACGTCACGCCCAGCGGCTGCGAGTACACGTCCTGGAAAAATCCGTTCAGGCAATCCATGATCAAAAAGACCGGAAGCTCGGAATCGTTGGTCAAAGTACCAACCGAGTTAGTGTCGAAGATGTCAGAGCCCGACCACTGTTCTTCCGACCCATGCCCCAGGTAATTCACCAGAAGCTGACCGGAGTTGATTCCATCGATCAGTTCTTGTTGGGCGGCAGCCGCTCCCAGCGTGTCGACAAATATGTCGGTCGCCTGAATGGCCGGCGGCAATTGCGCCTGCACGGTTTCGCTGTCCTGGGTAAAGCTCTCGGTGTCGTCGCGGTCCGCGACCATCAGTGCGCGAGAAGTCCACGCACCTGCGGCGGAATGGCGTTCGTAGCCCGCAATCTTGTCGATCGTGGTCTTGTCTTCCTCGAGCGTGCCGGCCGGAATGCGCCCGGTTGCAATCGTTGGCATCCCTGAATCCGAAAAATCAGAGAACCAGTCGTCCGACGCTGTCATCAAGCTGCTGCTCGGGAAAATATCGGTCGGCACCAGATCGAGTTGACCAAAGCCAAGATAATTCCGGGGATCGAAAGACGCTCTTCCGTTCAGCAATAAATAGCTTGGCGGCTTCTTCCAGTTCTGGCTTGCCGTTTGCAGGAATTCGCGAATCGCGTTGGGACTGTGCTCGCCGAAATTAAACTCGTCGTACAGATCGGAAACCGGCACAAGGATCGACGATTTCCCTTCCGCCTCGTGCGCGCGAGAAAGGGGAACGACCGCGCCGGCAAATGCGTCATAGGTGACGATCGCAATGTCGGCTCCCGCCTGGGCGCTATGCCAGTGCGACGGATGGTT
The DNA here is from genome assembly GCA_030039195.1 of Candidatus Sulfotelmatobacter sp. GTDB lineage: Bacteria > Acidobacteriota > Terriglobia > Terriglobales > Acidobacteriaceae > Sulfotelmatobacter. The sequence goes on along the minus strand of JASHQK010000699.1, from coordinate 341 downwards.
CACGTGCAGACCGGCTGGCGAAGCAACCCGATCGCTTCCCACGGCAAGGAGCGTGTGGCGCACCGGATTCGCAGGGCTTGTAGTCGTCCAAGGCACCTGAACAGCGAGCTTATAGGTGCCCTGATTCGCAGTAATTCGCGGCGCGAGCTGCACCGGAGCGCCGGGATCTGTGATGTCGAGAACGGTGGGCTGGCTTGTGAAACCGTTGACGACGATCTCGTCTCCGGCTCGACCGCTGAATTTCAGCTGGTCGGAATCCGCGACATACTGATGGGGATAGGTTATGCGTATCGATTGCACCAGGCTGGTATCGTAGTCTCCATTCTCGGCGGTAAGGGTAA
>JASHQK010000698.1 GCA_030039195.1 Candidatus Sulfotelmatobacter sp. | reverse complement strand
TCAGCAGGCTCGTCATCAGCGCAATCACCGCGACGTTGAGCGCAGCGGCGAATTGCGCCCCGTCTGCACGATACGATTTCAGCAACCGAACACCAGCCCACCAGCATAGAAGCATAGTGACTGATTCCCAGACGATGATGCTGATGTAGACGACCGTATGTGCTAGCGGCGAATTGACGGCGCGCCACATGCCGTGGCTCCTCGGAAAGGTTGAGTCCATCATCAGGACGTGGCGGACAAACTGGTAGTTGGAGCCGTAATCCGTGATGTTGTTTAGGACCAGAATCGTGTAGAAAAGTGCGATTGCAAAAACGAGAACCGCTTTGGAAAAGCGAAGCGCCATTACATGCCGCATAGGATGTCGCACGCGGGAATTATATCTTCTGGTGACTTACTTGGAGTGCGCGCAAGACCTGATTAACGGGCTACTCTTACCTAAACCAGTAAGGTAAGGTTTGCCGACTACTCGCCAAGTGACCGACCGATCTTCTGCGGTAGCCCTCGGAGACCTCCCAACTCCACGGCCTTCATTGACTTGCCTAAGCTTCCTCCATAGCATGTTTGGCACGTGATCGGGCAGACCATCTCGCACTACCGCATCGTCGAAAAACTTGGCGGCGGCGGGATGGGTGTGGTCTACAAGGCGGAGGACGTGAAACTCGGGCGCTTTGTCGCTCTCAAGTTTCTGCCCGACGAAGTAGCCAAAGACCCGCAAGCACTCGCCCGCTTTCAGCGCGAAGCCAAGGCGGCTTCGGCGCTGAATCATCCGAACATCTGCACGATTTACGAAATTGACGATCAGCATGGCCAAGCCTTCATCGCCATGGAGTTTCTGGATGGCCTGACGCTCAAGCATCGCATCGCGGGGCGGCCTCTTGAGACAGACCTGATTCTATCGCTCGCGATTGAGATTGCCGACGCGCTCGACGCGGCTCATTCAGAAGGTATCGTCCACCGCGACATCAAGCCGGCAAACCTTTTCGTCACCAAGCGCGGGCACGCAAAGATTCTCGACTTCGGGTTGGCCAAGGTCACGAGCCCCGCCGGTTCCTCGAGTCAGATCGCCGCAGCAAGAACCATGACGGGCACCGCCGACGAACCCCATCTGACTAGTCCGGGAACCGCTTTGGGAACAGTCGCGTACATGTCGCCGGAACAGGTTCGCGGCAAGGAACTCGATGCCCGTACCGACTTATTCTCGTTTGGCGCTGTTCTCTACGAGATGGCGACCGGGCTATTGCCATTTCGGGGTGACACCTCGGGCGTAATCTTTGACGCTCTCCTGAACCGCGCTCCGGCGTCCCCCGCCCGAGTGAATCCCGATCTGCCGCCGGAGTTGGAACGCATCATCAATCGTGCTCTCGAAAAGGATCGCGACCTGCGCTACCAACATGCTTCGGAGATTCGAGCGGAACTACAGCGGCTGAAGCGTGACACCGATTCCAGCCGCCAGGTCTCGACCCAGGTCCAGACACAAGCCGCAGAAGCGAACGCAGAGTCGGCGGCCTCGGCGCCCGTCGTTGCCCAGCCCGCTCAGCACACCAGCAGTTCAGCCGTCGTGGCTGCCGCCGGCAAGCACAAGTTGGGAGTCGGAATCACCGGCCTGGTTGCGGTTGTGCTGGTCGCAGCCGCCGCCTATGGCATCTACGCTTTTGTTTTCCGGAGCCGCCCTGTTCCGTTCCAAAATTTCTCCGTCGACAAAGTTACAGAGACGGGCAACGCCACGCTGGTCGCCATCTCTCCCGATGGGAAATACATCTTGAGTGTCATGAAAGACAAAGGTAAGGAGGGTTTATGGCTGCGCAACATTCCCACCAACAGCAACACTCAGGTCATGCCTCCCGAGCCGGTGCAATACGTCGGTGTGCGGTTCTCTCCCGATGGAAACTACCTTTACTTCGTCCGCGGTGAGCCCGGACAACCAATGAAGTTTCTCTATCGAGCGCCAGTCCTGGGTGGCACTCCGCAAAAGCTCGTCACCGATGTGGACACGAACATCACGTTTTCTCCTGACGGTCGCAGTTTGGCCTATACGGTGAACAACAATCCGGAATTCGGCAAATTCCGACTGGTGACTTATGCCATCGAGACCGGCGAGGGGAAAACCCTGGTTGTTGGTAGTGCGAACCAGCTCTTATGGGACCCGGCCTGGTCGCCCGACGGAAAGAAGATCGTCTGCATGATGTATCACCAAGGGGATGCCCTCAGTAGTTTGGTGGCGGTCGACGCAGCCACGGGCAAACAGGCCTTCATTTTTCAGTCAAAAGACGGGTTTCTATTTCGTCCCGTGTGGCTACCAGATGGCGGCGGTCTGTTGGCGGAATACTATGGCAGAGAGACCAATTTCACGCGCCACCAAATTGTTGGAATCTCATATCCGGGCGGGAAGGCTAGAACCGTAACCCACGACGTAAGCGACTATGTAGATCTCGACCTCTCCGCCGATGGACTTATGCTCGCGACGATTCAGAGCCAGGGTCACTACGACCTCTTCGTCGCGAACACATCGGCCCTAGGCAACGGCCAAGCTCAACAACTAACCTCTGGCACGCGCGTTTACGAATTTGCCTGGACACCGAGCGGTCAAATGATCCTCGACCAGGTGACCTTGAACCTGCTCGATCCGGCGAGCGGGAACAATTCTCCACTGAACTCGACACTACCGGCGGGTTCGGCGTGGATGCCTTGTTCCTGCGCAAGTGGCCGCTACATTGTGTTCTCGCGTGTCGCCCAGGGCGGCGCGAAAACGACCACGATCTGGCGAATGGATGCTGGCGGCGCAAACTTCAAGCAACTCAGTGAGGGCAACCAGGACTTGAAGGCGGTCTGCTCGCCAGACGGGAAATGGGTTTACTATTCGGATATGGCGAACGGTGGGAAGTTAAACCGGGTGCCCCTAGACGGAGGCAAGCCGGAAAAACTCGCCGAGCTTCCCGCATACGAATCATTTGACATATCTCCAGACGGCAAACTGGTGGCGTTCACGACCTCCGGTTCAGGCGTCAGGAGAGAGCTGGCATTGCTCCCCGTCGATTCTCCCAAGGCCACGAAGCTTCTGGATCTGCAGCGGCCAGTCCCAACCGTTTCCCCCGTGCGCTTCACCCATGATGGCAAAGCCGTGGTCTATCCTTTCCGTGACCAGGACGTGGATAACCTTTGGCTCCAGCCTCTCGACGGTTCGCCGGGAAAACAGATCACCAACTTCAAATCGGAACACATCGACGACTTTCATTGGTCTTTCGATGGCAGCAAGTTGGGTTTAGTCCGCGGCCACACCGATTCCGATGTCGTGCTGCTACAAGAGACAAAACCGTAGGGCGCGGCGAAATTTCCTGACTCAGTAAAACTCAGTGGATCACGGGCAAACCGTAAAGTGGCTGAGGTAGGCAGAACATCGTAGCGCGGTTTATAGGAGGACCGCGAACGATGTCTCGCAAGCCAACCTCGAAACGAACCTGCCCCAAGCCCAGAGCAGTTCCTCGCCTACTTGATTTGGACCAGGCAAAATCTGCCGTTCTGAATAGCTTGACCTCAGCCGACGCCCAACGTGGATACCGACACGCGATTGATGAATTCGTGGACTGGTACTGCTCAGAGCCTAGGCTCTCGTTCAACAGGACTGTGGTGCTCCGTTATCGAATTCATCTCGAAGGCCGCAGACTTGCTTCAGGGACAGTCAATCTTCGCCTAGGAGCGGTGCGACGTTTGGCCTACGAGGCCGCCGATTGTGGACTCCTTAGCCCCGATCTGGCTGCGGGCATCAGAAGAGTGAAGGGGGTCAAGAAGATCGGCGTGAGGCTGGGAAACTGGCTCACCGCCGAGCAGTCGCAAAGATTGTGGCAGGCTCCCGACGGCGAGCGCTTGAAGGAAAAACGTGATCGAGTACTTCTGGCCGTCTTGCTTGCCTGTGGCCTACGGCGCCATGAAGCTGTTGAGCTAAGCTTCAGCCACATTCAGCAACGTGAATACCACTGGGCCATTGTCGAGCTGAAGGGAAAGGCAGGCCACATCCGCACCATCCCGGTGCCAACCTGGGTAAAGAATGTCCTCGACCAGTGGCTTCAGGCAGCGAACATTACGTCGGGCAAGTTGTTTCGTCGTGTGCACAAGACGGGCAAAACTTGGGGAGAGAGGTTGACGGAAAAGGCTGTGTGGCACGTGGTACGGGAGTATGCCGCGGAAGCGGGTATCGACAAATTAGCGCCGCACGACCTCCGCCGGACCTGCGCACGGCTTTGCCACACTGCAGGAGGGGAACTGGAGCAAATCCAGTTTCTGCCCGGGCACATCTCGATTCAGACAACAGAACGCTACCTCGGTTGCAAACAGCGGATTCAAGGTGCCGTCAACGACAAAATCGGAATCGAGCCACCGGGCTGAACTAGCCGCACAATGTCCGCTTTGCCGACAAACCGGGAATCCTTTGAAGGCTATCTCGTAGACGCTATTTGCGCAATTTAACCAGCTCACCCTTCGCGTGCTCATTGTTAGGATTCAACTCGACAGACCGCGCATATGCCATACGCGCATCTTGGACATCGTTCGTCGCCTCGTAACCATCTCCAAGGCTGTCCCATGCATTCGCGGAATCGGGATAGGCCTTTGTGTTCAATTTGAACAGCACGAGGGCTGACGACGGGTTCTTTTCCTGAAGGAAGGCATAGCCAAGGCTATTTATCGTCTTCTCTTCGCCGATCATGTAACGGTGCATGGGATCGGCAGCGAAGCTTTGGAATGCCTTCCACGCGCTCTCTTCTCCCGCCCGAGCTGCGGATCGCATGATCTCGGCAAACGACTTCGGGCTGAATCTGATTCCCATGATGTGCTTAGGGACGCCGTTGTCAGCGGTAGTTCTCCCCAGAAACTCCTTCGCCGCAGCGTCATGCTTTATGTAAGCATTCAGAAATTGAAGCGTGTAAAGTGCAACCCACGAATAACTTGTATTTGCGTCTTCCCGTCCGTAATCTGCGACCTGTTCTTCCGCTAATGGCCAGCGCTGACACATGGAACAGAGTTGTTTAGGACCAGAATCGTGTAGAAAAGTGCGATTGCAAAAACGAGAACCGCTTTGGAAAAGCGAAGCGCCATTACATGCCGCATAGGATGTCGCACGCGGGAATTAT
>JASHQK010000697.1 GCA_030039195.1 Candidatus Sulfotelmatobacter sp. | reverse complement strand
TCCGGTCCCGGGTTTCGGCGGCACCGCCGATCTGAATCAGAGAGTGCTCTCTCTTGAAGACACCCAGGTTGTCTCGGCCCACGTGGTCAATGAGGCACGATTCGGATTTGGCTTCATCCCTACCAGTTCGGCTCCCCAGGAGCCATTTACGGCGTCACAACTGGGCATCACTTCGCCCCTGGGCAATTTGTTCGCAGGCATGCCGGAGATCTCGGTGGCGAACTTTTTCGATCTCGGTGCGAACCCGTTCTCGGACAATGCAGGCATCGAGAAGACCTACTCGGCTGGGGACACCTTGAGTTGGCAGGCGGGCCGGCACAGCCTGAAGGTCGGAGGGGAGTACAAACATCATGATTTGAATCTGGCTTATTTCAATCTGTACACTCGCGGCCAGATTTTCGACCTGGGAGCATTTAATCTCCCGCCCTACACCAACAACGGCTTCTACACGTTCCTCGGGGGCGCCAATGCATTCGGCGAGGGTGACGCCGCGGACTTCACGGTCATGGGCTCGGGTGTGAACAACCGGGATGTCCGGGCGCAGGACTGGAGCGGTTTCTTCAACGACGACTGGAGAGTGACCGATCGGCTCACACTGACGCTTGGTCTGCGCTACGATTTCTTCGGCCCCTTCACTGAAGCGAAGGGTCGGTTTGTCGCCTTCGATCCCGACCGCCTGACGACCTTGACCATCCCCGGATTTCCCGCTGGGGACAACGTTGCTATCACTGGAGGGTTCGTGCAGGCTTCCAACGCCAAGAACCCTCTGCCCGGAGTCCCGACCGTGCAGCCGTCGCTCGTACCCTCGGATAAAAACAACTTTGCGCCGCGGGTCGGATTTGCCTGGCAGCCGCTCCCTGATTCGAAGCATTTGGTCGTGCGTGGCGGTTATGGAATTTACTATGATCGAGCCAATTCCCGCTTGTTGAACAATCAACTTTTGAACTTCCCCTACTACACTCTGGCCCAGGCTTACCTCACCCCCATCGCAAACCCGTTCGTTCAGGTGCCGCAACCGAGCGCCTTTCCGCTGGCCTTCAATAATGCCACCATTTTTCCCTTCGGAGGCCCTCCCGCTCTAATGCTGCAGTCGCCCACGCCCCTGTCGCCGACCGGACTCGCGGTTGTTTCGGCCAATGGAATTTATCCGGACATCCACGACTTTCGTACGCCTTACATTCAGCAATTCAGTCTGGGCGTACAGCACGAGTTTGCCCAGAATTGGATGCTGGATTTGGGATATGTAGGGTCCGTCGGACGCAAGCTATATCGTCTGTTCGATCTGAATCAGGCTTACGCTCCGTCGGCGGCCGCAACCGGGCCTTTGAGTCCAGGATTGTCAAGTCTGGCCGTGCAGGGTTTCGGCGTGCATGCCATGCAGAGTTCTTCCAATTCGAGTTACAACTCTTTGCAGGCAAGCTTGACCAAGCGATTCTCGAATGGAGTCCAGTTTCTCGCTTCCTACACCTGGAGCCATTCCCTTGATGATTATTCGGGCGATCCCACGGGCACAAGCGATGTCACAGTGGTCCCTGGAAATCAGGCGCCCGGTTTTCTCAACAACTATGCCAGTTCGGATTTTGACCGCCGTCACCGCTTTGTATTCAGCGGCATCTACGACCTGCCGAAGTTCTACCAAGGTTCCGGTCTTAGCAAACAAATCGTGGACGGATGGGAACTTGCGAGTATTGTCACGCTGCAGAGTGGCACGCCTTTCTCAGTTCTCACCAACGCCACTGCCTTTGTGGAGGCTCGGGCGGATGCAGTAACGGGGTGCAATCCCGAGCTCAGCGGCAACGTGGAATCGCGCTTGAGCCAGTACTTCAATACCGCCTGCTTTACCTCTGCCACGGCGGCGGGCGACTTTGGCGACACGCCGCGGAACTTTCTCCGCGGACCGAATCAGCGGAACGCGGATATCTCCATAATCAAATATTTCCCCATTACTGACAGAGTCAAAACAGAATTCCGAGGTGAATTTTTCAACGCGTTCAACATGGTAAGCTTTGCCAACCCGTTGAACATTGTGCAGTCCGCGACGAACGGACAGATTGTATCGACCACGATCGGCCCGCGAGTCATCCAGTTTGCGCTGAAAGTGAGTTTCTAGGAAGAGGATGGTCGAGGCAATCATCGAGACTGGCCTGCGAGACAAAGTTGTCCTCGTAACGGGTCGGCGTACGGGAACTCCGGAGGATGTGGCCGAGGCCTATGCTTGGCTGTCATCGGATGGCGCTTCCTTTGTCAGCGCAATTGTGTTGCCGGTGGACGGAGGGCTTGTCCTGGGCACCTGATCAACGGCTCCTGTCGATCCATGACAGTCGCCAACCGATTGCTAGATTCTGTGCCCTTGCCGAAAAGTAGAAGACTTCAAGAACCCTCCGGCACCGACCAAGAACGTTATGAAGATCACGCGAGAAGCTCGCGGTCGAGTGCCTGGAGACGGCATCGAACTTGCGTTTGGCTACTGGCCAGGCCGTGGCGCGCCCGTGGTCGCTCTTCACGGCTTGACTGCTTCCTACGTCAATTTCATTGGAATTGCCGAACGGCTGGCGGGCAGGCTTCCGCTGTTGGGCTTCGATCTGCGGGGCCGCGGCGATTCCGACAAGCCGGATGGTCCTTATGGCATGGCGCAACATGCGCGCGACGTCGGCGCCGCCATGCGGGCCATGGGTTTGGGCGCCAGCATTGTCATTGGACATTCTATGGGAGCTTTCGTCGCCGTCGCCCTAGCCGCACAGGACCCACAACTGGTGTCGGGCCTGGTGTTGATCGATGGCGGCTATGTGCCGGCCACTGCTGCTGCGCCGAATCAGAGCCCGAATGCTGCTCTCGCTGCACGCATCGCCCAGTTGCGCCAGACCTATCCTTCCCGCGAGGAGTATCGAAGGTTTTGGCGTTCGCAGCCGCATTTTCCTCCCGAAGATTGGAATCGCTGGTTGGAGGCTTTCCTCGACTATGAAGTCGGCGGTGAGTCTCCCGTGCAGCCCAAGGCTTCAGAAGCCGCGGTTCGAGCCGATTTGGGAGAGGCCTTCGAGCGCGAGGCAATCGTCGAGCGTCTGAAATCGATCCGTGTGCCAACGATTCTCCTTCGTGCGGAACGGGGTTTCACGCCGGATCAACCGCCTCTGTTTCCGGATCAACTGGCCGAAGAGGCCCGGACGCTCGTGCCTCACATCGAGGATCACAAATATGCGGGAACGACTCACTACACCATAGCGCTCGGAGAGCGTTCTGCCGCAAAGATCGCCGACCTGATAAGTGAGTTGGGGCAGAGGCTCACTTCGGCGGCCGGCTGACCCGAGTCTCAGAACAACAGGAGGGCTTCAAAACGTGGAGCAAGGATGGATTTGCGGCAGAGCCCGTGCTGCCGCCGGTTCGCGGGCCTACAAACTGTGGGTGCCCTTGACTCTCGAAACCGAAAAAGCGTCTCCCCTTGTCATGCTTCTGCACGGTTGCACTCTGGATGCGCGAGAGATGGCTCGAGTCTCGGGGATGAATGAAGTGGCGGACGCCAATCGCTTTCTCGTTGTGTACCCCGAACAATCCAGGCGGGCGAATCTGCTGAAGTGCTGGAACTGGTTCCACCCAAGACATCAAGCACGCGATCGGGGCGAGCCGTCGATTTTGGCTGCGATCATAGAAAAGGTTTGCTCGCGCTTCAAAGTCGACTCGGATCGGATCTATGTTGCCGGCGTATCGGCGGGCGGAGCCATGGCCGTCATCGCAGGCGCAACCTATCCCGATCTGTTCGCCGCAATTGCAGTCTGCGCCGGAGGAGAATTCAAGGCTGCGACTAGCGTCTCCACCGGATTGGCGGTGATGAAATACGGTGGTCCGGATCCGTTCCAACAAGGTAAGGCCGCTTTCGAGGCAATGGGCCCCGGGCTGGCCCGAAAGAAGAAGCGGCGCATGCCGGTGATCGCGTTTCACGGCACAGCCGATGCTCGTGTGAACCCCGTCAACACGGAGCAGATCATCGCCCAATGGAGGGTCACGAACACATGTCTCGCGGGACAGCAGGGAGAAACCGATTTTGCTATGTCCGAGGAAACCGTCGCCGGACAGGTTCCCGCCGGTTACACCTACAAAAGGAGAATCTATAGGGATCAGACAGGTGAACTGCTGATGGAAAGCTGGACCGTTGACGGGTTGGGCCACGCCTGGCCAGGCTCCCCCGAACCTCACAAATACGGCGACCCGAAAGGACCATCGGCAGCCCAAGAAATCTGGCGCTTCTTCAACGAGGCAGGATCGAAACTGAGAGTCTCTGCCACACCGGCTCAAGTCGTCGAACCAACATCAAGCGAGACGACCGCATGAACATCGGCTCTCTCCTTCCCAGGCATGTCCAGCATCGCCCGGAGCACACGGCCGTAGTATTCGGGGATCACCGGCTCACGTTTCTGGAATTCAACTCCCGGGTGAACAGACTGGCGAATGCACTCTTGGGTTTGGGCGTCAAGAAGGGAGACAAAATCGCAACCATTCTGCCCAATTGCCTCCCGCTTCTCGAAACATACTGGGCGGTCGCGAAGACTGGAGCTATCGTTGTTCCGCTCAGTTCACTTCTGCGTGGCAAGGCCCTGGCCTCGCTGATTGGAGATTGTGAAGCTCAGACGATAATCGCGAGCGATGATTTTGCTGAGACCCTTGCCACCGTCAAGAAAGAAATCCCGCGCGTCGCCGACGATCACTTTGTCTTTACGGGATCTTCCCCGCTCTTGGGCTCTCAGAACTACAACGATCTCACTCGTCGTGCCAGCGATGACGAACCGCCGGATGCCGCAATTGTCGATGATGACCTTTACAACATCATCTACAGCAGCGGGACGACAGGCTCTCCAAAGGGAATCGTGCATACGCACTATATTCGCGCCTGTTACTGCATGATGTTCGCTTCCACCTGGCGCATGAGCCCGGAAAGCGTCGTCCTTCATTGCGGCTCTATCGTCTTCAACGGGGCTTTCCTCACCCTGATGCCGTCGATGTACCTCGGGGCAACGTACATTCTGGCCAAGGCATTCGAACCCCAGAGCTTCGTCGAAGTCGTGGAGCGAGAACAGGTAACTCACACGATGATGGTTCCGTCCCAGATTGTTGCTCTTCTCGACTCCCCGTACTTTTCCGCCGATGCGTTGAAGTCGCTCGAAATGATCGGGACGGTTGGCGCTCCGCTGCACATGGAACACAAAGAAAAACTCAGTCGCCTCTTGCCCAACCGATTCTATGAGCTCTACGGGCTGACGGAGGGTTTCCTTACCGTTCTCGACAAAACTCATTACGCGGCGAAGCCGGGTTCGGTAGGCCTGCCTCAGCCCTTCTTCGAGATGCGGATTATCAATGACGCAGGTAAGGAGTTGCCGGCGCGCCAGATTGGAGAGATTGTCGGGCGAGGCCCGGCGCTGATGCCTGGTTACTACAAACGTCCAGACTTGACCGCCCAGGCCATCGTTGATGGTTGGCTGCGCACGGGCGATGTCGGTTACGCCGACGAGGATGGATTTCTCTATCTCGTGGATCGAAGAAAGGACATGATCATCAGCGGCGGCATCAATGTGTACCCCAAAGACATCGAGGAAATCATCGTGCAACACCCAGCGGTGCGCGAGGCGGCAGTGTTCGGCATTCCCAGCGAGAAATGGGGTGAGACTCCACTGGCCGCGGTAATTCTGCGCCAAGAAGGATCGATTACGGCAGATGAGCTTCGCCACTGGATCAATGAGCGGGTGGATGCCAAGAATCAGCGCGTTCACGAAGTAAAAATTATGGAAGACTTCCCGCGTAGTACGGCGGGGAAAACCCTCAAACGCACGCTCCGAGAGCCCTACTGGGCAGGACGAGATGAAAGAATGTGAGTTGCCAAAACGATTCGCAGCGGCGGTCCGGCCGGTAGGATACTGGTGAGTTTAGGAGTTAACGCCGCAGCTTCCGCATGCAAGCTTCAGCCGTAATTTTGGTGTTTCCCCGCCGGCGATTCTTTTAGGAAAACACGAACCAGAGATTGTCGCGTCATTCGACTCATTTGGCCAGCGTCTGGGAATATTGGTTAGCTTCGTGCCAGCGCCCGCCAGCGACGATACGATCTGACAAGCGGTTGAACAGAAACTAGCAAATCCATCGCAAGATTACTCCCAACTGCGATCGGCACCTTCATACTCACAGTTCCATTCTTGCTCAGCTGAATTCGCAATCACTGGACTAGATGACGACGCCGTCCATGCGGAAACTGCGCCGTTTCGGCGTAAACGGCGGGACAGGCTTAGGCGCTATCGGAGTCACTAGTTCCGGCCAGAAGGTTTGAAAGTCGTGCTTCTCTCCAGTCCGATAGAAAGCCATCAGATAGGCCTGATCGCAGGCGCTGTACTTCGAAAACCAGTCATCGACGCCGGTCACGCCCGCTTCATGTAACAGGAAGAGACCGTAGCATGCGGCTTCCTGTTCATAGGCGAGGATCGCCGGAAACAATGCTTTCGCGACTGGCGGCTTGTATTGCTGTCCAAGTTCGAATGTTTCCGGGTCCACATTCCACTGCACGGTATGGCCGAACAGATGCGCGAGCAGAAACAGGCGCTGCGCCGGCGTGACCGAGTAGTCGATGTGAATCTCCAGGCCGTCGAGATCGCCGGTCAACGGGTCAGGGATGTCGCGCGTGATCACAGCGATGCCATAGCGACTCTTCAGGAGGTGTTCGACGCGGGCGCAATATTGGGCGAAAGGAATTCTACACATTTGTGTGATCAAAGTGAGGGTAGTCCCTCAGTTTTCGTTTTCTTCATTCTTCTCTTACGCAGATCTTCCAGCAGGTACTTGAGCGAGGCGCACTCCTGGATGACGGCATCAATTTTCGGAATTGTAATCTTCAATTCTCTTTCTTCAACGACCCCGTCGGCCAGGGTTTCGGCAACACTTTCCAGCGCCTCACCGACATCTTTTATCAGGCGCGAGACGGCCAGCAGTTCCTTATCCAGCGGAACCTTCGGATCGGGAATCTTGAAGGCGACGCGTCCCACCTGGCTCTCGAGAAAATCGAGTGCCTCGTAATTGCGGAGCAGAGTGCAGATGTGGGGCAAGAGGTGTGCAGGCACAGGCCGATCTCCGCGCAACCAGTACATCAGGGATCGGTAGTTCGTCCCCAACTGCTGCGCCAGTAAGCGGATGTCGTACTCAGCCTTGGTTTCCACGGCGCGACTCAGAATTGAAGCCAGCTCCTCAGTAGACACGATGCTTTCTCCCTCGTTCTCGATTGTTCAATCCGGTGTTCATTTTGAACAGTAAGAACGCCCATTCTAGCTGAATTGCGTGGGTTTCCCGCCTGTCGTAGAATCCCTCGCAATGGCAGGCCCAGGAGCAGGACGTCGCATGGTGGGATGTGACGAAAAGCACAGACGACCTGAGGGCGAACCTGTAGCTTTCACTGTCGCTATAAAGGGTTGTTATACGCCTTTTCTGCTGGCAACCGCTATTTGAACGTGGTCGCGATGGAGGAGACGATGAGCAAGAAATGGTACAACTACTTCGTCTCGGTTGATGGCAGCGGCACGGATGACAACGCCGTGCAAGCCTCCGCTGGCGCGTCAAGAAGTGCAGCGCAGAGCGTGGCAGAGATCGCTTCGAGCATCGCCGCCGAACCGAAATTCACGACTCCGGTTTCCGATCCCAGTTCGTTTGACGAAATCTATAAAGCCGCAGAGATTCCCGAGGCGCCGCAAGGCTATTCCATCCTGAAAGTGGCCCACATGCTGGAGAGCGAGCACATCCGCACGCTTCCTTCGGATGTGAAGAAGTCTTCGGTGCTGGTCGCGCTTGAAGCCGCAGGTGCCGACATTAAAGACGTGATTCAGGATGCAGTCCGGCGCGATCGCGCGCTCGACACCTATGAACGTGTGCAACAGCGCGCCGTCGATGAACTGGAAAACCGCAAAAACAAAGAAAACACCGATATTCAGGCGCAGATTGATAAATATCTGACCGAGCAGCGCGCCAAATTACAGGCCAACAATGATGAGGTCGCGCGCGAAAAAGAACGTTTCACCGGCTGGCGGCTGAAGAAGCAGCAGGAAGAGAAACGAATCGCCGATGCCGTCGGATATTTCGTCAGCGAAAACCCAATCACCACCGGCCCAACCCAGCCGCAGGTTTCGAAGACAGTGCAGAGATCGTAACAGGAGGCCATTATGTGGCAACGCTTTTCGAGAATGATTCGGTCTTTCTTCGGATTCTTTATCTCCGTGGCGGAAGACCCTGAACTGATTCTGCAGCAGAACATCCGCGACATGAACGACCAGGTGCCGCGCATGAATGAGAGCATCGCCATGGTCAAGGCAAACGTGACCCTGCTGGAGAAAGAAGAAGCGAAATATAAGACCGACATGGCCAACCTGACGGCCAAAATCAAAGCTGCTATTCAGGCCGGCCGCGACGACATCGCCGGCTCCTACGCCGCGCAATTGGAGCAGCTCAAGGGGGCCTTCGCCAGAAACCAGGGCCAACTCCAGACTGCTCGCGTCGCTTTCGACAAAGCCATGGCCGTGAAGCAGGCATTCATGCGCGAGAAAGACCGCAAGACGCAGGAAGCCCTCAATGCGATCGCGGACTATCGCCGCTCGCAGTGGCAGAAGAAAGTTGCTGACGCCATGGAGCAGTTCGAAGTTGCGGGCATCAGCCAGACCCACGATGAGATGGTCCGAAAGATCGAAGAGACCACCGCCGTCAACGAAGCGCGCATGGATATGGCCATGAGCAACGTCGACCAGCAAAAAGTAAAGATCGACGACGACGCCGAAAAGCTGCAGGCCAGCGAACTGGTCAAGCAATTCAAGATCGAGATGGGACTCGCGCCGGCGCAGGCCGCAACGCCCGCTGCCGCAGAGAAGACTATCGCAGCGAAAGAGCCGCAGCGCACGGCTTGAGCGAGGGCTCAGGTCAACGCGCAGGAGTTTCAGCCGGCCTGCTTGGGGCAGGTCCACACGAGCAATAAGGGAGGTACGTCATGGCGGTAAAAATCGAACGAGGCGGATGGGTACTCATATTCATCATCGGTGCAGCGCTGGTGGGATACAGCCTGGCCCGTTA
>JASHQK010000696.1 GCA_030039195.1 Candidatus Sulfotelmatobacter sp. | reverse complement strand
ACACCGGCGGACCGAAGGACAAAACCTGCGGCAACCTGCTGCAGACGTTCGTCGACAAACCTAAGCAGTGGGACGCATGGAACATCGATGCCGATTTCGAGAAGCAGCACTGGGATCTGGATAGGGCCGACGAAGTGAACCTGATCGAGAAAGGTCCGCTGCGGGCAGTCATTGAAGTCAAGAACCACTTTCAGAATTCGACTTTCATTCGCGACATCACTCTGTACGCCGGCGTGCCGCGCGTCGATATCAAGATGCAGGCGGAATGGCACGAAAAGCACATTCTGCTGAAAGTCACTTTCCCGGTCAGCGCGCACAGTAATCACGCCACGTACGAAATTCCATTTGGATCGGTCGAGCGTCCGACCACCCGCAATACTCCGGCGGAAAAAGCGCAGTTTGAAGTTCCGGCGCAACGCTGGGCCGATATCTCCGACGACAAGCACGGCTTCAGCCTGCTCAACGATTGCAAGTACGGATACGATGCCAAGGGCAATGTGCTGCGGCTTTCGCTCTTGCGTTCGCCGGAGTGGCCCGACCCCCACGCCGACGAAGGCCATCATGAATTCACATACTCGCTCTATCCGCATGGCGGAGGCTGGAAGGATGCGCTGACCATCCGCCACGGATATCAGCTCAATTACAAGCTGATCTCCATGCAGGTAGAAAAACATCAGGGAGCATTGCCACCGGAGCACTCTTTCGTCGAGGCGCCGGATGAAAACATAATCGTCACGGCCCTCAAGAAAGCCGAAGATGACGACTCTCTTGTTCTGCGCTTCTATGAATGGGCGGGTAAAGAGGGTGACGTGAAGCTGCAGCTTCCTCCCGGAGCCGCATCGGCCAGTGAGACAGACCTGATGGAGAAGCCGCTCGGCGCGCTCCCTCTCGCGAAAAACGAAGTCACGGTTTCGACCAAGCCCTACGAGATCAAAACCATCAAGGTGGACTATTCGCCCGAGGCAGGATCCCGGCCATGACTCCTGTGGCGCAGGGATTGGTTATGGGCGTCGATATCGGCGGGACGAAGATTGCTGCCGGTTTCGTCGATGGCGACGGCAAAATCGTTCGGCAAATTCGCCATCCCATGGTTGCGAACGGCACAGCTGAAGCCGGACTGCAAGCTGTGTTCGACGCGATCAATGCGTTGACATCTTCCGCTTCGAAGGATGCATTCGGCGCGATCGGAATTTGTGCACCGGGCCCCCTCGACCCGAAGACGGGAATCGTGCTCAATCCACCGAACGTTCCTTGCTGGCGGAATTTTCCGCTAGCGCAGAAAGTTGCGGAAAAGTACCGACAGCCGGTGAAACTTGACAACGACGGCAACGCAGCCGCGCTCGCCGAAACGCGCTGGGGAGCGGCGCACGGCTATCATTACGTGTTTTACGCCACGCTGGGCACCGGCATCGGAACCGGCAGCGTGCTCGACGGACGCATTTACCACGGCAATACCGGAGCAGCCGCTGAAGGAGGGCATGTCACGATCGACTACCGCGGTCCGGTGTGCCATTGCGGCAAGCGCGGATGCATTGAAATTCTGGCCGCGGGACCGGCGATCGGGAAGAGAGCGCGGGCGAAAGTTGAGGCCGAGCCTGCCCGCGCGGCAAGGATTCTTGAGTTTGCCAAAGGCAACGTCGCATCCGTAACCAGCGAACACGTGGCCCAGGCTTACGTGGCGGGCGATCTGCTGGCCCGCGAAGTTCTCGAAGAAACTGTCGAACTGCTCGTGCCCTGGCTGGGAAATATCGTCGACCTGCTTGATCCTGACATTCTGGTCATGGGCGGCGGCGTTTCGTCGACGCTCCAACCATTCTTTGGCGAAATCAAAGAGCGGCTGCCGCGCTGGTGCGTAAATCCGCGGGCCTCGGAGATTCCTTTAGTGCTGGCCCATTACGGCGCCGATGCGGGAATCGCCGGCGGGGCGGCATTGTGTGCGTGAGATTTCCCCTGTGGCCCTCTGTGCGCCCTGTGGTTTGCGGGTTTTCTTGACAACAGAGGACACAGAGTTTCACAGAAATTTTCATTTGCTCGGAGGATTATGATCCCGGCGACCCTGTTTAATCGGCGCTTACTTATAACTTGTCTCGTGTTCTTGATCCAAACCTCTTTCCTGTTCGCTCAAGACCTTCCCAAAGCTCCGCATGGGCAGGTGATCCCACTGACTCCTGCTCCCGGCTATTTCACCGAGCCTTCGATCGCCGTTAACGGCGCTAATCCGCAGCAGGTCGTGGCCGTGTTTCAAGACAACGCTCACGCCGCCTACTCCCAGGACCAGGGCAGCACATGGCAAGTGGTCGATGTCGCTCCGAAGAACTTTCGCATCTCCGGAGATGTCTCGACCACGTTCGACAGTCAGGGACACGCCTTCGTCTGCTACATCGCCTTTGACAAGCTGGGCACGATGAACTACTGGGCGCACGGCGCCACGCGCAACGGAATCTTCGTGCGGCGATCGCTCGATGGCGGCAAGACGTGGGAAGCCAGCGATCATCCAGTCGCCGAGCAGCCTAGCGCAGCTGGCATCCCGTTTGAAGACAAGCCCTACATCGTCGCCGACACGAATCCGAAGAGCCGGTTCGTTGGCAATCTCTATGTCGGATGGACGCGCTGGCGAATCGCCGATTCCCAGATGGTCCTTTCGCGTTCCACCGATGATGGACAGACTTGGTCGCGGCCGGTCGAAATCGACGCGCATCCCGGCTTGCCGCGTGATGATAACGGCGCGGTGGAAGGTTTCGACGGCACAGTCGGTCCTGACGGGACACTCTATACAGTCTGGAGCCAGGACGACGACATCATGTTCGCCCTCTCGCGCGATGGCGGAAAAACGTTTTCCCACGCCCGTCCAATCATCCACACCGCTCCAATCATGTTCGCGATGGAGGCCCTGGAGCGGGCCAACGGATTTCCACAGATCGCCATCGATCCCACGAGCAAGCGCCTCTTTGTCACTTGGAGCGACTATCGCAATGGAGATATCGATGTCTTTCTCTCCAGTTCCGATAGCGGCGGCAAGCGATGGAGTCCAGCCTTGCGCGTGAACAGCGATCCGCTCCACGACGGCGCCGATCAATTCTTCCAGTGGCTCGCCGTCGATCCCACCGACGGCGCGGTGAATGTCATGTTCTACGATCGCCGCAAAGATCCGGAAAATCGCAAGCAGAGTGTCACAATCGCTCGTTCGACCGATGGCGGCCGCACTTTCCCGAACTATGCCTGGACCGGGAACGAGTTCGAGTCGGACGGCGTTTTTTTCGGCGACTATACCGGCCTGGCGACTTATGGCGGACGCGTTTACGGCGCGTGGATGGAAAAACCGGCGTCCGCGCCCGAACCCGCCACGCCAGCTAACCAAAAACCCGAAGAAAACAAAGAAACCAAGCCGCAGCCGCGAGGCACGATCGTCGTGGTCGGCACGGCAGACTTCGGGCACTGACCGTCAAGTACCGAGTACCGTGTACCGAGTTGGGAGTGAAAACCCGTGCACTCGAGCTTAGTTGCCAGGGAATTGTTGCTCCAGACTGCCGATGGTTGATGCTCGGTGCTCGAAACTCGGTACTCGGTACTCATTTCGTGCTTCCAATCGCATACATGAGTGAGTGAAATCACAATCACTCTCTTTCTTACTCGATACAAATCACTTACATCACGCCGCGGCCCAAAAAAACGGTTTTCCAGCAGGGTGCTAGTGGATTCGCGTTAGTGATGCTCCATCGCATGCTTACTAAAATTTTGGCGCGCAGGAATTCGACGGCATGAACGCCAAATGGAATGGCCAGTTTTCTTGCTTTGATCTGGTAGCGAAGCCCGCTGATGCAGACGATGACGTCTCGCGCACGATTGTGCCGGTGAGGGATCTTGAGATCGGCGGCAGCGACTTCATCGTGATGGCAGGCCCGTGCGCGGTCGAGTCGGAAGAGCAGTTGCTCAGCA
>JASHQK010000695.1 GCA_030039195.1 Candidatus Sulfotelmatobacter sp. | reverse complement strand
GTGGGGAAGGTGCCGTCACAGGAAAATGCGCTGACGGGCAACTCATCGCCACGCCCGGCATAGATGGTGCCGAGCACTTCGCGCTCGAATTCAGGGGCGCCGGGGAAGACGCCCGGAATTTCGATCGTGCTGGTTGCAGCCTTCGGAAGTTTCACCTCAAACAGATGCGCAAGGGTCTCATCGACGGCGCGCATGTTCTTCTGGACGACGTCTTCGCCCTTGCGCCCGTACGTATCGCGGATCGACTGGCGAATGGCCTCAATGGCTTCATCGCCGGGCAGAACTTTCGAAATGGCGAAGAAGCAGACCTGCATGATCACGTTCATGCGCGAACCCATGCCGGTATCTTTGGCGACCTGGTAGGCGTCGATGACGAAGAATCTGGCTTTCTTAGCGATCAGTTGCTGCTGCACGGCGCGAGGCAGGTGATCCCAGACTTCGTCTTTGCCGAACGGGCTGTTGAGCAGGAAGACGCCGCCTTCGACAAGCGACGAGAGCATGTCATAGCGCTCGAGGAAGATCCACTGATGGCAGGCGACGAAATTTGCTTTTGAAACCAGATAGCTGGAGCGTATCGGCTGCGGGCCGAAGCGCAGGTGCGAGACGGTCATTGCGCCGGATTTTTTCGAGTCATAAACGAAATAGCCTTGCGCGTAATTGTCGGTATTCTCGCCGATGATCTTGATCGAGTTCTTGTTTGCACCCACAGTGCCATCGGCACCGAGACCATAGAACATGGCGCGAATCACGCTGTCGGGCTCGGTTGAGAACGAAGCGTCGTAGTCGAGGCTGGTGTGGCTGACGTCGTCATTGATACCGATGGTGAAATGATCTTTCGGCTGTTTCTGCTTCAGATTGTCGAAAACGGCTTTGACCATCGCAGGAGTGAATTCCTTGGAGGACAGGCCATAGCGTCCTCCAACGACTACGCGGACTTTGTCCGCGCCCCGGACAAATGCGTCCGGGGCTACACGAGGTGCTTCATGCAGCGCGTTGACGACATCCAGATACAGAGGCTCGCCGATCGCGCCTGATTCCTTGGTGCGATCGAGAACGGCGATCTGGCGGACGGTGGGAGGGAGTGCCTCGACAAACGATTTCACGCAGAACGGGCGATACAGGCGGACTTTCAGCAAACCGACCTTCTCGCCATGTGCGTTCAGATATTCGACCGCTTCATGCGCGACTTCGGCACCGGACCCCATCATGACGATGACTCGCTCGGCGTCAGGCGCGCCGACGTAATCGAACAGGTCATACTGGCGGCCGGCGACTTCGGCGAACTTGTCCATTACGGCCTGCACTTTGGCGGGAGCGGCCTCGTAGGAGGGATTGGCGGTCTCGCGAATCTGGAAGAACACGTCGGGATTCTGCGCTGTGCCGCGAAGCACGGGATGATCGGGCGAGAGCGCGCGGCGGCGATGATCGATCACGCGATCCATGTTGATCAGAGCGCGCATGTCGTCGTCGGTGAGCATTTCGATCTTGTTGACTTCGTGCGAGGTGCGGAATCCGTCAAAGAAGTGCAGGAAGGGAATGCGGGTTTCGAGCGAAGACGCGTGTGCGATGAGCGCCAGATCCATGGCTTCCTGCACCGAGTTGGAGCAGAGCATGGCGAAGCCGGTGGTGCGGCAGAACATCACGTCGGAGTGATCGCCGAAAATCGAGAGCGCATGCGTGGCGACGGTCCGCGCCGAAACGTGAAATGCCGTGGGCGTGAGTTCGCCGGCGATCTTGTTCATGTTGGGGATCATCAGCAGCAATCCCTGTGACGCGGTGAAAGTCGTGGCCAGCGATCCGGTCTGCAGCGCGCCGTGGACGGCGCCGGCGGCTCCGCCTTCACTCTGCATTTCGATCACATGCGGCACGCTTCCCCAAGCGTTGGGCACTCCCTCGGAGGCCCACTGGTCGGCCCACTCGCCCATAGGAGATGAAGGGGTGATGGGATAAATGGCAATGACCTCGCTCACGCGATAGGCAACGTGGGCGACCGCCTCGTTGGCGTCCATGGTCTTAAACTTCCGTTTCATTGACTTCCCCCATTCCAGAATGTCGACGCTACCACCGAAGTGGTCCTGAGATATGTTCAGCATAAGCAAGGGGATTGCGGCTGTCGGAGCGTGGGTTCACAGGTCGATGTGATTAAAATCACAATTCGCCCGGAACGGGATGACTTCCCTGGACTTATCGCGCTAGGCAAAATGCGTGTCGCAGGGAGACATAATGCCTTCTCACGGTGAGGCGCTATATTGCTGGGGGAACGGACAGGAGGAACTCGCAATGCAGAAATCATTCTGGATATGGATTGCGTCGGGAGCGTTGCTGTTTTCTTCGTCATTGGCGGCGTCTGCCCAAAAATTACCATCTCCTCAGCGCGTGTGGTCCGTGGGCGCTCTCACAAAGCCCCAAACAGTTGGCAGCTTTTCGATTGGTCCGAACGGCATGACCATGGGAAACCTTCACCTGGACTCTCAAACCGGCTCGGTGTTTTCCGCGACCCGGAGCGTGGTCTTTGTGGGGGAGCGCATCGTTCTGGCGTCGAAAACGGGAATGCGCGTGGTCAACGGCACTCAGCCGACATACGAGCTACTGTCGTTGGACGCGGGGACTGGCGAAGTAAGAAGTAGGCGCGACATCTCAGATGTTGGATTTAGGGCCCTATTTGCCACGAATGACGCACATGTCATCGTCTGCGGCGGAAGCGTAATGCGGCTCACACAAGACTTGAAGGACGATGGAAGCTTTGATTACCACGCGAGCGGACACAAATTCGGCGAAATTCAGAACATTTCTCCGGATGGTTCCACGTTGGGAAATGCCACCAGCCCGGGATTTGAGCTGGTGGATGCCCGAACCCTCAAGCCCCAAGAACTCACCACGAATCCTGCAGTCGCTACATCGGTTAGCGCCAAAGGATTCGTAACCGACAATGTGCACTGGATTCGTGATTATCCCAGAGATCTCAGCTTTGTCACTTATACGGACTCGGCAGGTCAACACTTGCTCTATCACGGGAGTTGCGGTGGAAGGCCACAGTTCCTGACCGACGCCCTCATTCTTGAGCCTGGCTGTAAGGGCCCGATCATCATCGACACGCGAGGGAATCTGGTCAGAACTATTGGTCTGGGCGGCCCGTTTTCGTACGCAGGCGTCTCGCAAGACGGCAAGCGATTTGTGCTGCAACTGCCGAGCTTCAATAAGGAGGGCTCCCTCAAGCAGGAGATTTTTGTTGTCTACTCTGTTGGGACCGGTGAGGCCGTCGCAGAGGTCAGGCCCAAAGAAAAGGGCGAGCAGCAATCCTGGACGGCGCTATCGCCCGACGGGTCAATGATCGTTATCGGTTCGCCGCTAAAGCTGAGCCTTTACCGTTTGCCTTAGCCTTCCTAGTGGCTCGGCATTCCAACGGTTCAACGAGCCAGGTGGCTATCCCGCCGAACCAGCTTCCGGGCGAACTATGGGGAACTGCCTCTTGTCCGAATCGTGTTTCATCGGTACTCTCACTGATCACAGGCAAGCAACTTGGGAACCACTGATTTGCCACATTCAAGGCCGTGCCGGGCGACTCTATCCCAAGATCAATTTCAGGAGGAAGGCAAAATGAGTGAGCACTACCACGATGTCGGAGATCTGCGGTTTATCAAGGAAATGGGGAAACTTGCCCCCACGGAGTTCAACGCGTGGTTGAATCTCGACAAGATTGTCGGGCGCGAGGACGGCGCCATTCC
>JASHQK010000694.1 GCA_030039195.1 Candidatus Sulfotelmatobacter sp. | reverse complement strand
GTCAGTTTGAAAGGGAAGCGAGCCAGACGCGCGATTATTGCGCCGCATAGAGCGCGTCGCGCGGCTCTCCCAGATCCTTCACTGCGCAAAGTACGCTTGTTCAGGATGACAACAAACTGATCTCAGTCGAGCTTTGCTCGGCCGGACAGCCGAGGGCGGCTGTCCCTACATGTTCCCAATCACTCCGGAAGTTTTTGTTCGCCCGTGATTGTGAAATGTGTTGCCGCCTGCGCGGCATGAGTCCCGGGCTGACCTCCGCCAACAGTGATCGCGTAATTACCTGCGCCGATGAGTCGATCGCCATCTTCATTCACATAGCTCAAGTCGCGTGGCTGCAGTGAGAGTTTGACGTGCTGCTGGGCGCCTGCGTCGAGATGAACGCGCGTGAATCCGCGCAGAGCGCGCAGCGGGGCGCCGGCCAGCTGCGGAAAAGTTATATACAACTCGACGACTTCGTCACCCGCTCGGCCACTTGTGTTCCTGACTTCCACGTCAACATCCACCGGATCGCCAGCGGCGAGTTGTGGATTCGACAACTTCAGATTGCTGTATTCGAACTTCGAGTAGCTTAGACCATAGCCGAAGGGGTAAAGCGGCTCTCCGGTGAAGTAACGATAGGTGCGGTTCATCATCGAATAGTCGTCGAAAGCGGGCAATTGCTCGATCCCTTTGTAGAAGGTCACGGGCAAACGTCCGGCAGGATTGTTGACTCCGGCGAGCGTCTGCGCGATTGCGGTTCCACCTTCTTCGCCGGAATACCAGGCATCGAGGATCGCGTTGGCGTGATCGTTCGCCCAATTCACGGCGAGTGCGCTTCCGTTCATGAGCACAACCACGAGGGGTTTGCCGGTTCCTTTCAGCGCGCCTAGCAGTACATCTTCTTCCTCAGGCAGATTGAGACTGGTGCGATCGCCGCCCAGAAAACCGGGCTGGTCAACTTTCATCTCTTCGCCTTCGAGCTTTGAGGTGATGCCGACCACCGCGACAACGACGTCGGCCTGCCGCGCTGCTGAAACCGCTTCCAGCAGTGGATCGCCGCTCATGCGCAACCAGAGCAACCTGGCAGTGCGGCCACCGGGGAGGGTCTCGATTCTTATGGAATAACGATGTCCTCCGGTGAGCTGCACGGTGGCGAATTGAGGATTAGGATCGTGCTCGATCATGTCGTCGACAACGAGTTTTCCGTCGAGCCACAAGCGCTGCATCGATCCCGAGAGCCCGATCTGGTAAGAGCCGGATTCTGTGGGCGTCAAGAATCCGGTCCAGCGCACCGAAAAATCCTTCATACCGGCGGGCGGATGCAGAGCGTGCGCGTCAGGGTGGAAAAGCTGAAGATCTATATAAGGATCAGTACGCGCCACAGGTGTGCCGGTGAAATCTGCGCCCGGGAAATATTCACCCCTTACCCCGGGCTGGCCATCGGGCGTAGAAAGCACCGAAGTGGGAATGACCGGATGCTCGCGCAGGAAGTTTGTTCCCGGTTCGTAGGAAACCTGGGCTCCGGCAAACTGCTGGCGAATGCCCTCCAATGCGGTGACGGCGTGCGAGGCGGTTCCGGCATAGTTGCCGTGCAGAACCGCCACAGATTCGGCAAGCGGGCCGACAACGAGGATGCGCTTCACCTTTGCCGAGAAGGGAAGAACGCCGTCATTTTTCAGCAGGACCATCGATTCCTGTGCGGTTTTCAGCGCGAGCGCACGATGCGCGGCACTGTCGATCTCGGACTCGGGTGTGTTCGCATAGGGCACCATGTTTGGCGGATCAAACATCCCCAGACGCATGCGGGCGGTGAATAGGCGTCTGAGGGCTACATCGATATCAGCTTCGGTGAGCAAACCTTCTTTTACAGCGTCGAGATAGGGTTTGTAGTCGTGGTCGTCTCTTACCACGGTGTAAAAATCGGCGCACTCATTATCCATGCCGGTCTTCAAGGCGATTGCGGCCGCTGCGGCCTGGCTGTTGGTGAAATGATGTCCCTCATACATGTCGTCGACGGCATCGCAATCAGAAACCACATAGCCATTGAACTTCCACGCGCCACGCAAGTGATCCTGCAGAAGAAAATTATTCGCGCAGGCAGGTTGGCCGTTCACGCGGTTGTAGGCGCACATGACGGACTCGGCTTTACCCTGGATGACTGCCGCGCGAAATGCGGGAAGATAGGTATCTTCCATATCGTGCTTGGAAACATGGACGTCCATGCGATGCCGCGCAGGTTCGGGCCCGCTATGCACGGCGAAATGCTTGGGAGTGGAGATGACGCGGAAATATTTTGGGTCCTCGCCCTGCAGACCGGTCACGAAAGCCACGCCCATGCGTCCGGTCAAAAACGGATCTTCGCCATAAGTTTCCTGGCCGCGTCCCCAGCGCGGATCGCGAAAAATATTGATGTTGGGCGACCAGAAGTCGAGGCCCTCCATAATGTCGCGGCGCCCGGCGCGCACTGCCTGATCGTGTTTGGCGCGTGCTTCGGTACCGATCACGATCGCCATTTGATGAATCAGATGATCGTCGAACGTCGCGGCGAGCCCGATCGGTTCCGGAAAAACCGTCGCGGTTCCGGCGTTGGCGACGCCGTGCAATGCCTCGCTCCACCAGTCATAAGCAGGAATCTGCAATCGCGGAATCGCGTGCGCCTGATTGACCAGTTGTGAAGCTTTCTCTTCCAGCGTCATGTGGCTGATCAGATCGTTCACTCTGGCATCGATCGGCTGTGAAGGGTCAAGATAAACGGAGTTCGCGGTCTGCGCTGTGCAAGGGGTGAGCGCGATTACAGCGGCGAAAACGAGTTGAAGGATTCTGTGACTATGAATTCCGCACACGAAAAACCTCCTCATGACTGAAAGGCGCAAACCGCGCCTCGGCGTTTGCAGCCAGAAAAGCTGCCGGCTGTTAACGTTTACGGCGAAGCATGCTTCTAGCACAGCGGAATTGTGGGGTCAAGGAAACAGCCCGGCGTTCTGATGCGGTTTGATGGCCCGCACGCGATGAGTAGTCGCGATGGCGTAGCTATTTCTTCGGGGTAGCTCCTGAGTCGGCGCTCGATATGACGTACATCGTTATCTTATCCAGCTTGATGTTCGAATGACTATCTACCAGGCTGATCACGCCATCCTTGTCAATCTGCGACTCGACATCTGGCATGCGTACACGGTGGCCCGAAGTGGCGGAAGCTGTTGTCTCAGGCGGAGAGTCCTTATCGTCGGTGCTCTTCGGAAAAGGCCGATAGGTCGGATCGCT
>JASHQK010000693.1 GCA_030039195.1 Candidatus Sulfotelmatobacter sp. | reverse complement strand
TTTTACCGCGTCGACAAAGCACGTTCCCGCGAACAAGGCGGCGCGGGCCTTGGACTGGCTATTGCAAAATGGATCGTCACACAACATCGCGGTTCCATCTCTGTCGAGAGTCGCCCATCCCAAGGAAGCGCATTCCGAGTCGAACTCCCCCTTTCCGTTGCACCCGCACCCAAACCAGTCTTGGCGTGACACTCTGTCCTTTTTGTCTGGGGAGCTAGCGGTAAGCAAACAGCATCATGAACCCGAAGTCCATGTGATTTTGCTGGTGACAATGAAAGAGCGTCGACCCGGGATTGTCCGCGGTGAAATCGACGGTCGTTACACCAGGCTCGATCAGCACAACGTCCTTCAACAACCCCGAAACCGGCTTGCCCCCGATGTTCGTCAGCTCGAAGCTATGCCGGTGCAGATGAATCGGGTGCGGATCCGCGCTTTTGTTCGTCATTTGCAACCGGTAACGCTTCCCCTGTTCGAGCGGTATGGTGTCGGTGTGCGGAAACGATTTGCCGTTGATCGTCCAGCGATCGAAATCTCCGTGTCCGGCAAACTTCGACTGAAAAACAACAGGAATCTGCGCATCCGGCTGCCGCGCCTCCGCTGCGCTATCCGAGAACTGCGCATAGTCCCAGGTCGTTTCCGGAGGATCGACCCACTTCCCGGGACTGCTCTGATTCGCATACTCCACCACCACTCCAATCCCGGCCCCTCGCAACTCCTTCCGAGTCTCTCCCATAACCCACACGCCCGGACGATTCATTTCCACCACCAGGTCGACGCGCTCCGCCGGAGCCAGACGCACCGCAGAGACGTTGGCCGCTCGCGGCACCGGATTTCCATCCATCCCGACGACCTGCATTTGATGACCAGACAGGCTGATCCAGTGTGTCAGCGTCGCGCTCGCATTCAGCAAATGAATCAGCACACGCTGGTTTTCCACCACCCGGATCGGATCGCCATGTCCTAACATCCGGCCATTGATCGTTCCGTAGTCGTACACCGCCTCCATCGAGGCGTCGCCACCTCCGCCCATGTACGCATTCCAATCATGCACGGTCAGAAATATTTCCTGATCGTAAGCGCCGGGATCGGACTTCGCTTCAACATAAAAGCAACCGAATTGTCCCGAGTACAACCCGCGCCTCAGATTGTGCCCCGCGAATGTGTGCGTGTGGTACCAGCGGAATCCCGCCGGCCGCGGCGCGAACTCGTAAACCAGGCTCGCTCCCGGCGCAATCATCGGAGATCCCTCCTCCATGGCTCCATCCATCTGGGGAGAATTGAATAACCCATGACAGTGCACGATTTCCGGAACATCCGTTCGATTCGTGACCTGGATTCGAATCGGCTTGTTCTCCGGCCAGCGAATCAAGGGTCCAGGTATCGTTCCGTTGTAGGCGGTCGTCTCGATGTTTTTCCCCGGTGCAATCTCAAGGCGTAGCGAGGAAATTTCCAGCCGATGATCGACCTCCGGTTGCGCACTCGTTAACGACTCCCGAATCAGAGCCGCAGACATCACTCCCATGCTCATGTCACACAAGAATTCCCGGCGGGTCGACTCATTTTTCATTGCATGCTCTTGGAAGTCCCCGCGCGGTTATGCGTCCAGTCGAAGCGCCGTCCGAGGATCATTTTGACAATCAGGTGATCTGTCGCCGAGGTCGGTCCAATCCCAATACCAAAGTTGATCTCCCACTTCGGAGAAACGTTCAGGTCAGAAACCACGAACATCTGCTGCTGCTGGTTGTGCAGCGTGGCCGGATCGAAAAACTTGCCGTAATCCGCGTAATACTCCAGCCCGGCCGAGACCACCCGCGTGAAATCGTAGCTGACTTTCCCGGCCGGAGCGAACGTAACTCCCAAGGGAACGCTCTGCCCGTGAAAGGAGCGATCGACAGCCAGATTCGTCGCCAGGTACCATCGTCCCATTTGCTTATCAATAATCGGTCGCAGCTCCAGCGTCCAGGTATCGGTCGAAAAGACGCGGCGCTGGTAACCAAACTCCATCGACATGCTCACGCCAACCGGCCAGTGCCAGCGATCCGGGGCCCGCACTCGCGGCCGGATATGATCGCCGACCCACTGTACTCCCTGCCCGCTTCGCTCCGAGGTAAAAATGTAGAATCCCACCTCCGACCACTCATTCAATCCGGTGGTGATTTCTACAGTCTCATGCTCAGCATGATTCGTTGGATAGAGCCCGTCCTGCGCAAAGGCAGAATCGGGCAAGGGCTTGGCACCTTCGATGGTGAAGTTGCTGTGCAACTCGACCATGGTCGATGCCGGAGCAACCGTATCCGCTCCATAAACCTGGATTTCATAATTGTTTTGAGCGTGACCAGCCGCGGCGCTAAACAAAACCGCAATCAGGACGAAGAGACTTGCCCTGGCGCGAGACTCCCTTGATCCCTGCCCGCGGCCGTATATCGAACTTCGATGATTCCAGATGCCGAGGATCGATCTTCCAGCCGTGCCTTTCCGCGCGCACATGGTATGTCATTCTTTATACGACAGATCCGTTGTTCTTGCGGGCTACCGGCGCACACCAGGGCATGGGGCAACTCAGTTTAGTAATATCCGTCTAGACATTTGTCGTTATAACGAGTAATATTGCTCTATGACTATTAATTCCCATCCTCGCAGGAAACGACGGGCAGTTGCCTGTCCTGAAGAAGCAGCCTTCCTGGAATTATGGCGCACGGCAGATATGCTCTCGCGCGGGCTCGTGCAAGTGCTGAAGACCGAGGATCTGTCTCCAACCCAATACAATGTCCTGCGAATCCTGCGCGGCGCACCCGAGGGCCTCCCTTGCGGCGAAATCGCCAATCGCATGATCACCCGCGATCCTGACGTAACCCGCCTGCTCGATCGACTGGAAAAGCGCGGCTTGATCTCGCGTTGCCGCGAAACCGAAGACCGCCGGATGGTCCTCACCCGCATCACGCCGGATGGCCTGAAGGCACTGGGCCGCCTCGATTTGCCGGTGCGGCAAGCCCACACCTGGCAATTAGGCCACCTCGGGCGGAAGCGCCTGCAAGCCCTGACCGAACTCCTCGACCTTTGCCGGCGGAAGATCGGGTAAAGTTTTCACGAATTATCTGTTGCAACGAATATCGTTCTAACGCATCTAATCGTTTAAAAGGAGATCCACGATGAGCACACTCGCCAGTCCGCCAGTTGCAGTCACCACCTGGAACATCGACCCGGTCCATTCCGTCGCCGAGTTCAAGGTCAAGCACATGATGATTTCCAACGTGAAAGGGCATTTCACAAACCTGAAGGGAACCGTGTCTCTGGACGAAGCCGACATCACCCGCTCCGAAATCGAGGCCTCAATTGACGCTGCTTCCATCAATACACGCGAACCCCAGCGTGATGCGCATCTCAAGAGCCCGGATTTCTTCCACGTGGAGAAATTCCCCACATTAGCGTTCAAATCCGCCCGCGTTTCCCGCGTTTGCGAGGGAGAACTCAAGGTCGCAGGCGACCTGACCATTCATGGGGTCACGCGTCCTGTCGTGTTCGATGTGGAGGGCCCGACTGCCCCGGCCAAAGATCCATGGGCAACACGCGTCTCGGTCTGTCGGCAACTACAAAGATCAACCGCAAAGACTTTGGCCTGACCTATAATGCGGCGCTCGAGACTGGCGGCATCCTCGTGGGAGACGAGGTGACGATCACGCTCGACGTTCAGTTCGTGAAGGCCTGAATCAATTCGCCGCCAACGCACATC
>JASHQK010000692.1 GCA_030039195.1 Candidatus Sulfotelmatobacter sp. | reverse complement strand
GGAAGGGGTGCTGTTGTACGAAAACTAAGCCGTCAGCTTTCAGCCATCAGCCGCCAGCTTGAAGCTGGCGGCTTTTTTCTTGTGTAGGGGCGAACGCCTTCGTCCGTCCCGCGTCGCGATGTTCGCTGCGTGATCACGGTTTGCACTTATCTCGCATGCCCCCACCCCGTCGCGCGCGCGACCGCGGACGAATGCGTCCGCGGCTACACAATCCGCAACTTCGCGATTGACCCCGGGTTCGAGCTATGGCAAGATGCGCGAATCCCTGCCGGACTTTCCCGGGCCTCCGGGTAAAGTTCGCGGGCTTACTGGGGCGTGCGAGAGGTGACGTATGAAGTCTCGCTGGTACGCTCTGCCCGTCTGCTTTTTCGCCTTAACCCTCCTGGCCAGCGCCCGCGACGTAGTCGTGCCCGCCGGCACTCTTCTGCAGTGCACTCTCAACGAGCCCAATTTGTCGTCGAAGACTGTTGCCGTAGGCGATCCAGTACTGTGCAATCTGCGCGGAGTGACCGTCTTCGGCCAGCAGGCTTTCCCGCGCGGAAGCTACATGGTCGGACATCTCGAAGCCGCCAAAGATCCCGGCCACTTCTGGGGCAAGGGATATCTGCAACTAAGCTTTGACCGCATCGGCGTCCCTGCTGGCGATATGCCACTGGAGGCCAAGGTCATCGCCACCCGCGGATACAAAGTCGATAAAGAAGGCAAAATCGACGGCAAGGGACATGCCGTGCGCGACGTGGTCGAATGGATGATCCCGCCGCTCTGGCCGTGGAAGGTGATCATGCTGCCGGCGCGCGGGCCGCGTCCGACACTGAAGGGCGAAACCGTCCTCCAGTTGCGGCTGATGGACGACGTTGAGGTCCCGCAGCTCGCGCAAACATTCGGGCCGGGCTGGCACTCCTTCGGCAACCCGCAGAATGAATCGTACGATGATGCCCAGGCGAGCAGCACGCATCCTCAGGCAGTTCGCAATTCGAGTGAAGTGTCAGCAAACCCTCAGCTTTCCCTTGCAACCTATGACACACCGTCGAATCTTGTGACGCTGCCCGGGATGCCGGTTTTCGTATTGAACACGGGAACGGTGCTCGCAGTCAGCGGCTACGGATATCAGGATAACCGGCTCACATACACGCTGATTTCCGGCGGAAGTGGCGTGATCAGCACCGACGAGATTGACTGGCCCGCGACCACTCGCGTCAACGCCAAGCGCGGAATTCGCCTGTCGCTGCATGCGGGACTAGTTAACCCAGCGCCGTCCGGGATGTAATCCGCTCGTGTAGAGGCGGACGCAGCCTGCGAGAAGGATTGTGTAGGGGCGGACGCCTTAGTCCGCCCCCGCGTCGCGAAGCAGCGCGTGTTTCGGGTTGTCACCCGATTTCGTCCTTGGCACCGTCCGTCGTCATTGAGCACTCCGCGCGCAACCGCGGACGAATGCGTCCGCGGCTATACAATCTCGCAGACGTTGCGCGATGGGTGATCGGAATCCAAGGGTCTTCCAATGGATGTCCAAGCCGTCAGCCCAAAAGCTGGCGGCTTTCGCTTTATTTTTCCTGCGAAAGCCTCTCAGCGTCTCTGGAGTTAATGATAACGGGCTTGCCGCCGCCTGGCGGATGAAGTACCACTGCGACGTCTTCCCTGCAGTCTGGTCCGGCCCAGCCGTAGTAGTTCTTAAGGTTGTACTGTTTCGAGAGCTCAAGAGAATACGAGGCTACCACAGTCGACTCTTTCGGTATTCGATACACGGAGTACGGATCGTAGGTAAGCAGATGGTCCCCCCACTCCTGACTGAGACACTTCTTTCCAACAAATTCAGGAATTCCGTCCCCATCCAAATCGACCAAGTCATAGAGATCAAACTCCTTCAACGAGAGTATCTCGTGAGGCATTCCCCTGGCATCAAGCGCAACCACGTGGAAACTTCCGGGAGAACTAGCATAGCCCCAGCCAAAAA
Organism: Candidatus Sulfotelmatobacter sp.; assembly: GCA_030039195.1. Lineage (GTDB taxonomy): Bacteria > Acidobacteriota > Terriglobia > Terriglobales > Acidobacteriaceae > Sulfotelmatobacter. Next base: position 12,122 of record JASHQK010000692.1, on the reverse strand, counting down.
GGAAGACCAGAATCTGCCCGGATGGAAGACGATAGAAAAACACTCGCTCGGAGAAGACGAGGTTACGCGTCTTACACACTACGAGTTCGCTAAACTGGCACGTGTATCTCCGGAAGTTCGTAAGCCCGTCCTCGTCCACTAGAACGAACTCAGGATTCCCTGGCGTCAGGATGCGGACACGGGTGAATTCGCCGCCAGCATCATAGTCGGAAGGAATCTCAAGGATCAGAGTCGCGGGCTTGCCTGGTCCCGCCCAGTCGTAATGCAGAGTTTCAACCGCTTTCCATCGGGTCTGGGCCGAAGCCAGTGAGATGAGAATTCCGGCAACAGCGAAGAACGGTTTCATAAGCATCTTGCCCTTCGACGCGATTGTAGCCCCCTGCGCTTTGCGCGCAACCGCGGACGAACGCGTCCGCGGCTACATTCGCGATCGCCGTGCGGGCGAATGCGTCCGGCTACGTGCCCGACTGCCTCCGGCAGGCGAAGGGCGTCCGAGGCTACACGTTCATTCCGCCTCGCGCCATCAAGTTTTTGCAGTGCGCCATCGGCGGGAGTTGGCGGCGGGCTCTCATTGCTATTCATCCTGTGCTGATTATCGTCTGCAGTTGTTCGTTCCATCTCCACGGGACTCGCGTTCCTTTGAGATGGACTCCGCCAATCCAGCGGTCGATTCCGTTGAGCTCGATGGCGTCGGCACTGCCGGAAAGCACGCGCTTGCCGACCTGAGTCAATTTCAGAATTGAGCCGTGGTGAAACTTCCTGCTGTTCGAGTCGGAAGATTCGGCGAACTTCAAGAGCGGATGAGCGGCGGTAACGAAACTTTCTAGCATGTCGAGCAGCAGCGTGTCTCCCACCGTTTCGTTGCGCAGAATAGCTCCGACTGCAACGGCTCCTCTTACGGTGCCTCCCTTCTGAACCTCTCTTAGGAGCAGATTCTCAAGGCGCGAGAGACCATGCCCTGTGCTCGGATATTCCTGAAGTATGCGCTTCACTACGTGTCGTAATGAGGGAATCGCATCGAGATCAGCGTCCAGAAAACGGGCCAGAGGCTTCGGAGAAGGTTGACGAAAGGCACGCCACACTCGCTCGGCGAGACGCGTCTGCGCCGTGGTAATCGGCTGTCGCGAAGCATACGCTCCGGTCATCTGATCGGGACGAAGTTCCCCGCCGTGGAGAGCAACCCAGGAAAGTCGCTTCGGTGAGACTCTCTGTTCATGGAACCAACTAAGAAGTTGCATGAGACTCAGTTGGCAGAGCACGCAGTTCGGACCGAACCATAGCGCAACGTGCTCGTAATCGTTGTAGCTCTTCAGGTGCGCGTCGCGCTTATCAAACTCATTCGCCCTCCTTCCGTTCGTCCAAAATCGGGACCGCACGCGGCTAAGAGCGCGAAGTGTGAGATCGGGTGGAACCGGCCCAGTATAGAGCGCATCGCGCCATGAGAGTATGTCGTTTCCTTTGGCCAACCGTGAAACTCTTAGGGTCCCGCCGCAGGAGTCTCCGTCGACGATGTGCAAGGTTTTCATGATCCCACTCATGCAATGAACTTTCTTGCGACCGCTTTTCGCCCAGCAAATCTAAACCAATCGCCCAGTAGCATGGCCGCTGGGGAGCCTATCATGCAAAAAATCAGCATCGCCGAGAAATTCGCGAAGATTCCCGAATTCTACAAGCCTCACATCGCGGCTGATCTCAACGGACAGATGGTCAAGCTGGTGAAGTTCGACAGCCCGTTCATCTGGCATCACCACGACCATGAAGATGAAATGTTTTTGGTCGTGAAGGGACGCTTTCGCATGGAATATCGCGACGACGATTCACGCGAGCGCGAGGAATGGATCAGAGAAGGCGAATTCATCGTTGTTCCGCGTGGGGTTGAGCATCGTCCGGTGGCGGAAGAAGAATGCTGGGTGATGCTGTTTGAGCCGGCGTCTACCTTGAACACCGGAAATGTCGTCAACGAACGGACGGTAGCGCAACTGGAGCGAGTGTAGAGGCGATCCGCGGCCGTTGCGATCCAGCAGGAATGTGTTCGGCCCTAATCCCTGCGCACGCCCGCAACAGACATATGTCAGGGCCTTAGGACGGACGAGGCGTCCGTCAGCACACGAGCATCGGAACTGCAATCACTTCGGCGGGGGCGCCGATTTGACTTCATTGCGTTCGCGTTCGTGCAGCGGCGAGAAGTGTAAGCAGTAGATAACCCCCAGGATCAGAAGCAACCCCCCCCACCACACATTCGCGTGCAAGTAAAACAGAACTACTTGTTGCTGCGGAGGATGGATGATCTCATAAATTCCCCGGGCGAAAATCAGGGCGCCATTCACGAGCAGAGAGATTCCGATGAAGAACCAGATCGAAAGCGATCCACCGGATTTCATTGTTCCTCCTAAAGAGAACTTCCCTCAGGGGCTAAAGCCCACGTCTGATTCGGTGTCTTTTTTCGGCACGCATAAATGCGTGCCCTGATACGAATCGAACTTCCACCACGGATTGCTGAACAGGTTACGGAAAAACTCTCAAACACAGCAAAAACCACCCTCAGGCGCTAAAGCGCCATCATAGTAATCAATGCCTTAATGGCACGAGTGAACTCGTGCCCTTCCCCATTCCACAAACCTGATTCTCTTCCCGCAACGTGTCAAGCCCCTCCCAAACCTATTCGTGATCACACGCTCTACCAGAAGATAATCTGCAAAATTATGAAAGCCGCGCCCACCAGGATTCCCCAGAAGATTGGACTGTGGAACATGGAAACGTGCTCGGCTTTCGGAATGGGCGTCAGGCCGTATACCAGATCCTTCAGCTCAGAATCCGGCTTGGGTCGAGTCAGGTAGCTGACGACGATCGTTACGACGATACAAAACAGGCAGCTCCACAGAGCGCGAAACATATTCTGCGCCTGCTCTTGCGCGTTCATGGAGAGAGCCACATAGCGCACGGCGGTGGGATCGATCCTGACCCACGTATACATGCCGATCGAAGCCAGGGTTCCACCCAGCAAACCGGTCCAGCCAGCCGCCGGTGTGGCGCGCTTCCAGAGCATGCCGAGAATTACCGTGCCAAACAGCGGGGCTATGAAGAAACTGAACAACTCCTGCACGTAGTCCATGATGCTGGGGGCGCTCGCGGCAAAATAGGCTGTCCCGATGCTGATAACGACGCCCCAGAACGTCCACCAGCGACCCATCCTGACCTTCTTGTCGTCGGAGGCATTCTTGTTGATCAGAGTTCCGTAAATGTCGTAGATCAAGACAGTAGTAAATGCGCTGACGTTGCCCGCCATGCCCGACATGAATCCGGCGATCAGCGCCGTGATACCTAAGCCGAGAAGGCCCGGTCCGCAATAACGCGCCAACATGAGTGGCAGGACTTCATCGTAGCCATGCAGGCCCTGGGCTTGCCCTGCCGGAGACCAGGCCAGGTTGGCGGGCACAAGCCGGATCAGGTTTCCGGTATGTGGATCGCGCAACAGGGCCAGGCCGAGCAGGCCGGGCAGAATCACGATGAAGGGCACGCACATTTTGAAAGCGGCACCGATGATGGGCGCCAGTTCGGCAGAACGCAGGTCTTTGGCCGACAAAACACGCTGGACGACGAGGAAGTCCGTGGTCCAGTAGCCCATGGCGATTACAGCGCCCAGCCCGAACACAATGCCAGCCCAGTTGATCCCCATCGGATTCGAAGAAAAATTTCCCAGCGTCGACCAAAGATGCGTGTAGGAGCCCGGATTGGGAACGTTGAGCTCGGTAAGATTCTTGAGAATCTTGGCCTGCAGACCGCTCCAACCGCCGGCTTCGATGAGGCCGAGAATTGGAATGAGCAGAGCACCGGCCCAAATCAAGAAAAACTGCAGGACTTCATTAAAGATGGCGGAGCGCAATCCACCGAGAGCGACGTAGATGGCTACAGTAATGGCCGAAACCCAAATGCTGAAATGGATGTTCCATCCCAAGACGACCTTCATCACGACGGCCATGGCGTACATATTGATGCCGCTCATGAGGACGGTCATGAAGGCGAAGGAAATGGAGGAAACACCCTGAGCGCCTTCTCCGAAGCGGAGCTTCAAATAGCCAGGCACGGAGTGGGTTTTGCAGATGTGATAGAACGGCATCATGACCAGCGCGAGCAACAACATGGCGGGAATCGCGCCGATCCAATACCAGTGCGCGGCGAGAATGCCGTACTTGTAGGCGTTTCCCGCCCATCCCATCAGCTCGAGCGATCCCAGGTTGGCCGACAGAAACGCGAGGCCGGCAACCCAGGCCGTCATTTCGCGTCCGGCCATGAAGAAATCCTCGCCGGTATTAGCCTGCTCCTTGAGGTACAAGCCAATGGCGAGCACGAGCGCGAAATAGAAAATGATGATGGCAAGATCGACGGGGGAAAGATGAACCAGAGTGGAAGAACTTGCGAACAGCAGAGCTGGAGTCATCGTTTTTTAACCTGTGGGTGATGTGATTTCCGAGAGCGTTCGGGCAAGGGAGAGTGCGGCGCAAGGCGCCCGGCGGACGAGCCTCTGCGCCCGAATCATCGACGGTATAGAGCGAGCAGTCGTTAACGTTTACAGGCAGATGAAAACGTTTGCTCATTTGATTTTTAAGTGGTCCATTTAATCGGACAGCGCAGAGTTTGTCAAAGATTCGCGAGCGTCATAAATTCGGTGAACCACTAAGGACACGAAGGAACACCAAGCCTAACGCCAAGTCCCGGAGTGTTGAGGACCCCGGCGGCTATCGCGACGGGGGCTGCGGTTGTACGATGTTCGCGTGCATCCCCTCGCGCAGCGCGTGCTTTCTCACATTCGGCGGGCTGAATTATTGCATGCCGGGGATCGCGTAGGTGTGGCCGTTTCTGGCGGAATTGATTCCGTCGCGTCGTTGCGGCTGCTTCTGGAATTGCGGTTCGAGCTTGGCATTGTTCTCTCGGTCGTTCATTTCAACCACAAACTGCGCGGGGCAGAGTCGGATGGCGACGAGGAATTCGTTCGCAATCTGGCGCGGGAGCATGATCTGGAGTTCTATGTGGACCGGGGGGACGTCGCGGGGCATGCGCAGGAAGAAGGTGTGAGTCTTGAAACAGCGGCACGAGAGCTGCGATATGAATTTTTTCGGTCGTTGATTCGCGACACACCGGATATTCCCACCCTCTCGCAAAGCACGCGAGAAGGGTGGGGCAACCCATCGGATGTCTCTGTTCCCACGTCTCGCAAAAGCGGCGAGACGTGGGGCACCCCCGGCGATTTTTCTCCAAAGCGAGGTCAGACTGCCCTGGACAAGATCGCCACTGGGCACACGCTCGACGATCAGGCCGAGACTGTGCTGATGCGAATCATTCGCGGTGCGGGAATGCGCGGGCTGGCGGCGATTTATCCGCGGATCGAGGTTGAGGACGACGATGGGGAGCATTGCGGCGAAATCGTACGGCCGTTGCTTGAGACGCGACGATGCGAGTTGGAAAGGTATCTGAGGGATATCGATCAGAGTTGGCGGGAAGATTCGACGAACGCGGAACATCATTTCACGCGCAATCGCGTGCGCAAGCTGCTGGTGCCGCTGCTCGAAAAGGAATTCAATCCCAAGATCGCGGAAGGGCTTGCGGAGTTGGCCGAGATTGCGCGCGAAGAAGAAGACTACTGGGAAAACGAAGTCGCTGGGTGGATGGGAACGGCCGTACATTGGACGGGGCCGGAGTGGAGCGGAAGCCAAAACCCGCTGGATTTGATTCAAATTCAGCCTGTCGCTTCGTCGGAAGACTCTGCTCCCGGGCTGTGGATGAATGCTTCTGTCGATCGCCTGTGGTTTCTGGGCGAACCGATTGCCGTGCAACGCAGGCTGATCAAAGCGATCGCGGAAGAGGCCCTCATTCCCCTGGAATTCAATCATGTGGAGGAGATTATTCGTTTCGCTGCCGAGAGCGGGCCGTCGGGCAAGGGGTTGGTTCTGCCCAAGGGTTGGAGACTTCGGCGGGAGCCTGCGCGGCTTCTGTTCGTGGCTCCGGATTTGCGCGGACCTACCGGGCCTGCGGAGTACGAATATTCCCTTCCGATACCTGGAAAAATCATCGTGAAGGAACTCGCTTCTGAATTTGAAGCGCAGATCGTCGATGCGGCCGATGCGGCGGCATACGAACTCGATCATTTGCTCGCGGCGGAGTCGGTCAGGGGCCCGCTGACAGTGCGGAATTGGCGTCCGGGAGACCGGTTTTGGCCAGGTCACAGCAAGTCAACCAAGAAAGTCAAAGAGCTTTTGAGTGAACTGCACATCGCCCACGGGGCGCGTGCGAGCTGGCCGGTAATCGCAAACGGCGACGAGATTATCTGGGTGAGGGGATTTCCGGTGTGTTCCAAGAATCGTGCAAAGGCCGGTCAGCAGGCGTTGTTAATTCGCGAAACTCCCCTGCTGCGTTAGCGCTTTAGACGCGAAGATCGCGGAGAGTTCCGCAGAGGGCGCAGAGAAAATCCAGTGCAACTCGGCCGCTGCTTGTTTCCGACAGCGTTGGAGAAGTGGTGCCGGCTGCGCTATGCTGGGACGCGATTCAGGAAGGATGCCGACGTGGAGCGACTCCGCCAGGTGATCACGACAGACCAGATCCAGAAACGAGTCAAAGAACTGGGGCGTCAAATCTCCGACGATTACAAAGGACAAACCGTGCAGGTGCTCGCCGTGCTGGAGAACGCGTTCATGTTTCTGGCGGATTTGGTGCGGGCCCTGGAGGTGCCGGTCGTGTGCCAGTTCATCAAGCCGAAATATAGCCGGGCAGCGAGCGGCGGCATGCAGGATGTCATGGAGATTTTCTTCAGCCATGAACCCGACATTCGCGGACAACACATCCTGCTGGTCGAGGGACTTGTGCATTCGGGCGTAACCAGCGACTTTCTTATGAGCGATTTGCGGGCGCGCGGCGCAGCTTCGGTGAAGCTGGTTACGTTGCTCGACCGTCAGGCGGCAAGACGCGTTCCCTTGCAACCCGACTATTTCGGGTTCCTGGTGGATGAGGCTTTTCTGGTCGGATACGGTCTGGGAGCGCCAGAACAGACCAACCGGAATCTTCCCTATGTGGCGGCGGCAGGGTAGGCAGATTTTATGGATCGCACAGTCAAGACGGTTCTGTTTTGGATTCTGATTGTTTTTTCTGCGGTGCTGCTTTGGCAGATTGTGCGATCCGGCACCAAGAATGTGCCAAGCCCGGAGATCAGTTACTCGACTTTCATAGCGAAGGCGGAAGCCGGTGCAATCGCACGGGTGAGCATCACTGGCACTCGGATCGAGGGGGAATATCGCAACGGGCAGGGTACGTTCCGTTTGACGGGACCGAACAATCAGGCGGCTTTCTTAGAAGTTCTTCAGAATAAGGGGGCGGAAATTCGGTTTCGGGACGCTCCGGACGCTAATCCGATGCTACAACTGCTCGGGACATGGGCGCCGCTTCTATTGCTGGGCGTATTGTGGCTGGTGATGATTCGCCAAATGCAGGGAAAGAAGCCGCCAAGCGGTCCGCCAGGGGGTCTCGACTCCTCAACTGGCCTGCGCTAAGGGGCAAAGCGGTTTCTTATGTCCCTATGACTTCGGTCATTTTTACAGGAACCCCCGTTTTTGACGTGGAAAAGGTAAAATAACTAGCTTGGATTCGTTTGGTCCGAAAAGAGGCCCAGCGGCATCTAAGAGGTAGGGTGTTGTGTATTTGTCCGCGGACGCTCGCGGTGTTGGACTGAGGAGTTTCTAGGTGAACTCAACCGTAAAAACAGTTTTGTTTTGGCTGCTGATCGTGGTCTCCGCAGTGTTGCTGTGGGAAGTCGTCAAGGGCGCGCGCGACGGCCAGAAAGACCAGGAACTGACTTCCAGTCAGTTCATTGCTGATGTGGATCAGGCGAAGATTCACGAACTGACCGTCAACGGCATGGAAGTGCGCGGCAAGCTTACCGACGGACAGCAGTTCCACACCAACATGCCGACGAACTACTTTACGCCGGAGATGCTTAACAATCTGCAGAGCAAAGGCGTAAGCATTAACTTCCGCGACATCAACAGCGGCAGCCTGCCCTTGCAGTTGCTAGGGACATGGGCTCCGCTGATTCTGCTGGGTGCGTTGTGGTTTTTCATGATCCGGCAGATGCAGACCGGCGGAAACAAAGCGCTGTCGTTCGGAAAGAGCCGGGCGCGGCTGCTCTCGATGCAGCAGAAGAAAGTCACGTTCAAAGACGTGGCCGGAGTGGATGAGGCCAAGGAAGAGCTGCGCGAGATCATCGAGTTTCTGCGCGAGGCGCAAAAATTTCAGAAGCTGGGCGGGCGGATTCCCAAGGGCGTGTTGCTGGTCGGACCTCCGGGAACTGGTAAGACGCTGCTGGCACGAGCGGTTGCAGGCGAGGCGAACGTTCCTTTCTTCTCGATCTCCGGTTCGGACTTCGTGGAAATGTTTGTGGGCGTGGGCGCGAGCCGCGTGCGCGATCTATTTGAGCAGGGGAAGAAGAACGCTCCCTGCATTATTTTCATCGACGAAATTGACGCCGTTGGACGGCATCGTGGCGCAGGTCTCGGTGGCGGACACGACGAACGTGAGCAGACACTGAATCAGCTGCTGGTCGAGATGGACGGATTCGAGTCGAACGAAGGCGTGATCCTGATGGCGGCGACGAACCGCCCGGATGTGCTCGATCCGGCACTGCTGCGGCCCGGACGATTTGATCGGCGCGTGGTGGTGAGCCGTCCGGATGTGCGGGGGCGCGAGGAGATCCTGCGCGTGCATACGCGGAAGATTCCTCTTGCAGAAGATGTCGATTTGTCTGTGCTGGCGCGCGGAACTCCCGGATTCTCTGGTGCAGATCTCGCCAACATGGTGAATGAAGCGGCATTGGCCGCAGCCCGCCAAAACCGCAAAGCGGTTTTACAGTATGACTTCGAGCTGGCCAAAGACAAAGTTCTGATGGGCGTGGAACGGAAGTCGATGCTGCTCTCCGATGAAGAGAAGCGGAACACGGCGTATCACGAGGCTGGCCACGCGTTGGTCGCTGCGAAGATGCCGAATTCCGATCCGCTGCATAAAGTTACGATCATCCCGCGTGGCATGGCACTGGGCGTGACCATGCAGCTGCCGATCGATGACCGGCACAACTATTACAAGAATTATCTCGAAACCGAGATCGCCATCCTGATGGGTGGGCGCATCGCGGAAGAGCTGTTCCTGAACGTCATGTCGACCGGCGCAGGGAACGACATCGAGCGGGCCACCGATATGGCGCGCAAGATGGTCTGCGAATGGGGCATGAGCGATTTGGGGCCGTTGACGTTCGGCAAAAAGGAAGAGCAGATCTTCCTGGGGCGGGAGATCGCGCAGCACCGCGATTACAGCGAAGACACGGCCATCAAGATTGATCAGGAAGTTCGCAAGCTGGTCAACACGGGCTATAACACGGCGAAGCAGGTTATCACCGATAATCGCGACACGCTCGAGAAGATCGCGCGGGCGCTGATTGAGCGCGAAGTGCTCGATGCGAATGAAATCAAGATGCTCGTCGAGGGCAAGGAACTGCCTCCGATGCCGCCACCACCCTCGAAGCCCGATGACGGCGTGCAGCACGTGATCAAACCGAATCTTGAGCCGGGACGCGCGAAGGGCGGCGAACGGCCGGCCACGGCGTAAGGACTTCAGTTAACCTTGGGAGGAAATCGCGGCATGAACGTCGACGAGCGGCTTGATCGATTGGTTGAGCGGCACGAAGCTCTGACCCAGAGCGTGGAGTCGCTTACGCGCGACATCCACGACATGCGCGGATTCATTAACGATGTCGCCCAAGGAACAGCTCGTCTGCTTCGCATCGTCGAAATGCATGAGCATCGCATCGACAACCACGAAAATCGCCTCGACAATCTGGAAAGCCAGTAAGAGATCGTCACGTGATCAAGCCGAATCTCGAGCCGGGTCGTGCCAAGGGCGGCGAGCGGCCGGCCACGGCGTAAAGAATCATCGAGATAGTTTTTCAGGGCGGCTCCGAAGGCCGCCCTTTTTCTTTGCCGGTGCATCAGCGGGCTGGGCTAAGGCTTTGGCGCGCCAGGATGAGTGCCCTTCTGAGAAAGTAGCCGCTGAGCGCCAATAACCAGATTACAAACGCTAACGCCATTGAATGCGAGGACCGGAACGGGTATAAGGCGATGAGATCCCAGAAGGTGGCATCTCCAAGCTCAACGACCCCCAAGCCGATACCCGAACACACCGCAGACTAAAGCCCCAAAAGTGAACAGAATACCAACCGGGATCGGACGCCGCTGCCCCAGACTCCGACCGATTCGCCGCCTATCCATCGATAGTCCAATGAGAAACCAGAAGAAGGCGATGCCCAGCAGTCGCGCGCCATCATTATCGAGACGGCTATCCAAGCTTTGAGGCAAAGGCACTGGGATCAAGGCTGAGAGATAGTAGCCGGGCCCGTTGATGATGCAGTTGAGAATTCTCGCGGGTACCTCCCAACCAGTGCCCATTCTCCGGAGCATTGACTCCTGCTTCTTGGCGAGGAGCATCAGAAGCATAGAGACGATCAACATCACCACCGGGAGGATGACCCTCCAACGCACTCGCGGCATGATTTCCACTCATAGCGATTGGACACCGTGAGGGATGCAGCGGGCTAGCTGTCTTCGGTAATCTTGCGGAAACGGGCCCCTTTCATCGTTGACGTAAGATCGGGCTGATTCCAAATTCGTCCGGCAATTTCGAACCCGCTTTGTCCCTGAAAACCGGGGGATTACTGCGTGGATTCCAAGCTCCGGTGACACCAAAATCACGTCACTTTATGGTATAATTTCTTTAGTCGCATTTGGTCCTAAGTGTTAGAGATTTCAATAACTTGAGGTCTCTTTGCGAAGTTATTTTCGAGCACGGGATCAAGGCGAATTCCCAGCTCAAAATCCGGTAGTTGGTCAGTTGGAAATGGAAGCGATCCAAGGGCGCGATTATTGCCTGGCGGTTCAGGGCGGGTGCTCGCGAGATCCCTCGGCCCGCTGGTAAAAGCGCGGGCCCTCGGGATGACGCCTCACGATAACTGACGCACTACTCAGAGTTTTAGGACGCAGATTTTCAGAGCGCAGATTTTCAGAGCGCAAGACACGACCGGTTCACACCGGAACTCGCTAGGTTCAGCGGAGCCGAATGGCCACCAAAGAAATCAATACACCTGTCCCAGAAAAGCCGAAAAACGGTAAAGTTACTCCGATGCCGACCGCCAACGGCACGAGTAACGGAAATCACGAATACACGGCCGAGTCGATCAAAGTGCTCGGCGGCATGGAAGCCGTGCGCAAACGTCCGGCGATGTATATCGGATCGACCGGCGAGCTCGGACTGCATCATCTCGTGTATGAAGTCGTCGACAATTCCGTCGACGAAGCGCTCGCCGGGTTTGCTACGAAGATCGAAGTCACGATTCACATCGACAATTCGATCACGGTCGTCGACGATGGCCGCGGCATTCCTGTCGATGACATGGAAATCGATGGCGAGAAAGTTTCTGCAGCGCAAGTCGTGATGACCAAGCTGCACGCCGGCGGAAAATTCGATTCTTCGACCTACAAAGTTTCCGGCGGACTGCACGGCGTCGGTGTCTCGTGCGTGAATGCACTCAGCGAGGAGCTTGATCTCGAAATCTGGCGCGACGGCCATACCTGGCAGCAGACGTACTCGAAGGGCGATCCGACCAGCAAGCTGAAGAAAACCGGCGTGGCGAAAGTGAAGACGGGAACGAAGGTGAAGTTCCTTCCCGATCGCTCGATCTTCACTGTCACCGAATACAACTACGACACGCTGGCGCAACGGTTGCGCGAACTTGCGTTCCTGAACAAAGGATTGCTGATTACACTCACCGACGAGCGCACGACCGATGCCAAGACGGGCGAACCGAAGCACACGGATTTCAAGTACAACGGCGGCATTGCCGAGTTCATCAAGCACCTCAACCGCGGCAAGCAGGTGCTCCACGACAAGCCGATTTACATGGAGGATGACCGCAACGGGGTCCACATGGAGATCGGGTTGCAGTACAACGACGGATATTCCGAGACGATTTTCAGTTTCGCCAACAACATCAACACGGTTGATGGCGGCACGCATCTTTCCGGCTTCCGCACGGC
>JASHQK010000691.1 GCA_030039195.1 Candidatus Sulfotelmatobacter sp. | reverse complement strand
GAAAGATCACTCCGCGTTCGTACTCGGCCAGAATCTTGATGGAACTGAGAATATAAATAGCGACGATGACTCCGATGATGGTTCCAAAGCCAACTCCGATGGATTCCACAAGCGCCTCCACGATGGGGCCGAAAAACCACTCCCAACGCCGGATTGTATAGCAGCCAGAACGAGACGGCGCGCAAATCGCGCCGTGTGCCGTTGCTTGGGTTGATGCGGAGTTTCGTATGGGAACATCCGATTCGGATCGAAGAGGGGAAGCCGGAAATCGGGGTGAGCCTTGCTCGCTGATCCCCGGTTAGTTTCTTTAAACAAGCTCCCGGTAAACCGCCTGGGATTCAGGGACCAATTCGGCGGGAACTTCAGCAACCCTCCCGTCTTTTTCCGGCTGTTCTTCTTGCGAGTTCGCACCGGCCGCCTTGAGACGACGATAAAGCGGAGCGACGGTCGTCGCGTCGAGAATCTCGGTCTCGGCTTGCACCCAATCTTTAAGGGCTTGGCCTTCGACCTGACCGCCCTCTTCGTAGAGCTGCTGCGCCCGCTCGCGAACCCTCCGCTCGACCGCGCGGATCATCAGGTCCTGCTGCTTTTTCCTGCGCGTTACGATGTCCACTGCGATTCCCCAGAAAAACGGTTTTCTTCGACTAGCTATTCCCATGATATCGAACGCCTGTTAACGAAAGATGACATTCGTCTTGTTCAGGAGATTACTAAAGTTACAACACGACACTGGCCAAAAGGTCGCGGCGGCGGGTTCACTTCGGGAAAGTTTAGGGGTTGGTAGAGCCCCTAGCCCTGCTCCTTTGAAATCATGCGTTTAGCGGCAAACCCACAAAATACTCCATGGGTTAAACAACATAGACCTTCGAGGCAAAATCTCGGGACAAACGCGCGAAACGGCCAATTAAAAGGCCGCCTGTCTTGGGCGGCCCTCGTTGCGCCTGCTCCGAGTCTTGGTGAATTATGGTTTGTAGACGATGCTTGCAAAGGTACCGGCTAATTCGTTGGGGCCAATTCCCTGTCCCACGGTGACGAACAACTCGTTGGTTCCCCCATTGCTTTTGTTCCCGCCTCCGAAGGCAATTCCCCAGAGGTTGTTCAGGACGATCGGCTTTCCGTTCTCGTCCTTTATCGTGCCCACAAATTTTCCGGTAGCGGGGTCGAACCCGTTGATGGTTCCGGCAACGGAATTGTTTGAGACCAGCAGAGTATTGCTGAGCGGGCCAAAATTACCCGGAGCAGCGGCAATACCCCAAGCCTGGTTGAGTGGCAGTCCTTGAATCAGCGTCTTTACGAAGGTACCGTCCTCCGTGAAGAGGTCGATGTAACCGCCAGCGCCGACGTTGGGGACGGCATATGCGACATAAACCAAGCCATTAATATCCTGGACGCCGAAGACGGAGAAGTTGGATGGGATCGCCGGATCACCAAACGACTTCACCCAGGTGAAACTGCCGTCGAACATATCTATGTGATTGTTCGTGTTATCTGCCGCGTAGAGGAAATTCCCGGAGGGCTTGCTGGTGATGGCCAAGCCCGTGTACATGGCTTTGTTCGCCGAGTTATCAACCGCGATGATCGTCTGGTTCGCGTTCAGGCCCGGCGCCCAGGCGCTGATGGTGCCATCCAGCGTGGCGAAAATGAAGGCGGATGACCAGCCCTGAACCTGGAAATCGGTCTGCGATCCATTGAAAACGATTCCCGTCGGCGTACCGGGGCCGTTCCCGCCGGTCGGCGAGGCTGGTCCGTTCCCGGCGGTCGGAATCAAGACGCGGAGCGGCTCTTGTTTCCCGGTTGCATCGTAAATGGTTGACCAGCCGGTGTCGTTATCGCTGATCCACCAGGGCGAAGTAGCGCCCCGAGCTAATCCCCAGGCGTTGGCCAGCAGAGGATCGATGTTCGGAGCTTGGTGGACTTGATTTGAAACCAGGTTGGTGAGGCGATATTGTGCATGGGCCGGGGCCGAAGCGATGAGAAGGGCCAGGCCGAAGCAAGCGGCGAGTGCGGTCTTGTAAACCTGCATATTAATCTCTCCTAAGGGAAGTCAGGAGCAGAGGGAGGCCGAACGATTCGTGGGAGTGCCTGGGTACCAAACCTTCTCTGACCTGCTTGGGAGTTGATCGTAGGCCGGGTCGCGACCGAGAAGTGTCAGGCGGTTGTCACCAGTTTGCAAATCTTTCCCTCGTATTGAGCAGCCATACGAGCCTTGGGCAAAGAAAAGCAACTCGACTCCATTCGAGGCAGGCTAAGGGTGGGTCACCCGCGTTGGCGGCTAGGCGGCGGAAAAGATCGAATACTGATGCGTTCCGCAGATCCGGCCGAGACGTGCACTCTCGCGAAGCGCGTGTTCCAGCAGAGGGTTGTGATACAGAACGTACACCGGCCGCGGATGCTCCGCGAGCGATCGCTCCAGATTCCGCAGCAACATGCGCAGTCCGGATTCCGGGAAGGGATTGAAAAGGTAAATCACGAGCGGGCCTTCAGGCAGAGAGAACTGCGTCGCATCGGCGCAGATCGATTCCAGCGAAAAACACTTTTGTGATTCGCCGCGATAGCGTTGTAAGTTCTCCTTGGCGATCCGGTGAAGAGACGGCAGAAGCTCGACTCCCACAATCCGCCGGAAGGGATAATCGGAAGCCATCAGCAGCGTGCGTCCTTTGCCGGAGCCGAGATCGAGAAAGGTGAATTCGGCGAAATCGAGAGGTGCGCATTGACGCAAATCCTCAAGCATCTCGTGAAACAGGTCTGGATTGGTGGGCTGATACGGCGAATGCAGGACGCCCAGCAAACGGTCGCGCCACGCGACAGCCGCACTGGTTGTATTCACGCGATGATCCCAGTCGTAGTCCGCGTCTCCGTAGCGCTGGCGCAGGCGCCAGGGAGCCGAGTCGCGCACGAACTCCCATAACCGCGAAAAAAGGCGGCAGGTCGCGGGGCACCAACCGGCATGGCTGGCTTCGCCTCTCCAGTAGTCAAAGAGCGCCTGCCGAATGCTCGGAGATGTTTCGTCCGTAAGCATAGGAAAGCGCCCGTGGAAGAGCTGTCCAAGAAAGCACCACGAAAGAAGCGCCGTGGAAGAGCGGCCCTTCAGGGCCGTGTCAAGGTCCAAATCATATCTGCCCTTAGGCTGGGGAAAAAAGACTGTTTTACTGCTCCGAGTGGAGTTTGGGGCGTGGAGGCTCATATCCGGGCGGGGTGCCTCTGGTGATGAAAGGGAAGTCATCGGGATTCTGGACCAGAACGCGGCCCTGGGAATCGAGTTGGTAAGCCTGGCCGTCCGGATCGGTCGGAATCGCGGGCAGATGCGCAGCGGCAGCCAGTTCTTCCATGCTGGCCGGAAGGCGTCCGGTAAGCTGGCCGAAACGCGTCACCGCCGCCTGCAGGTCAGTGACGTCTTGATCGACCTGTAGGCAGCGCAGGTGTTCCAGAGCATTGCGGCGGATGTTCGATTCATGGCTGCTTTCAAAGGTCGCGCTCCACAACATGCGCGCGGTGGTGAAGTCGCCGGCATTTTCAGCCATGCGTGCGGCAAGCAATTTCAGAAAAGGATGCGTGTGCGGAATCCGCGATCCCTGCGCGAACACGTCCGAAGCTTTCTTGTAATCCCTGAGAGCGGTGTAATAAACGAATCCCAAATTGTAATAAAGCTGCCAGGTATCGGGATTGTGCGCGATGCCGTACTCCATGAGCTGAATGGCGCGATCCGGCTGTCCAGCGCCGGCAGGCGGAGGCGGAGCCAGAAAGCTGGCGCCAAACTGGTAGGCGGGAAGCATGTGCGGATCGAGCACAGTGGTGATCTCAAGCAGCGGCGCGAGTTCGTTGTAGCTTTCCTCTCCGTCGTAGTGACGATGGCCGAAATACTGCACCGTGCGCGTCCAGTAGACACAGGCCATCAGTCCGTCAAAGCCCAGGCTGGCGCGTTTCACGAACTTGGGCGAGCTGATGTAAAGCACGTCTTCAATCGTGGCCTTGGGATGCAGCTGATCGATGCGATGAAGCAGAAGCACAGACGCCGTCATGGAAACCACCAGACATGCCGAAGCGATGACGGTGGTGCGGGTGCGGGCGGTCATTTCAAATTCCTGCGCTCGAAAATCAGCACCGCGCCGCTCATCACGGTTACGGTATAGAAAAGCGCGTAGAGCGTGTTCTGCACGAGGAGATGCAGACCCAGCGGCTGCTGATGCGCCACGTTGCTGATGACATTCAGCGTGGAGAAGTTGGGAACCACGTAAGCGGCGCCGAGCGCAAACCAGCGCGTGAAGCCGTGGGTGAGCAAGGCAAATCCGCGAAGATCGTCGGCAAAGCTGCCGATGACGAACAGGGAAAAGCTAAAAACGGCCGACAGCAGCGGCGAAGAAAATGACGAGAACAGCAGGGCCAGCGAGCAGATGATGAGAAATTCGAGAATAATGAAATAAAGCGCGACAAAGATCCACGCATCGGGCCGTCCAAATTTGTGGGCGATGTAGAGCAGGGCCGCAAAAACGCCGATCGCCATGAACGAGGCGTTTACGATGAGCGTGCCGGCGAGTCCGCAAAACTTGCCCACAATGAACTCCCAGCGGCGGACCGGGCGGGAAAGAACCGTATAAAGAGTGCGCTTCTCAATTTCCTTCGAAACCAGCCCGATGCCGATGAAAATCGCGATGACGACGCCGAACAACGATACGGCGGAAAGGCCGAGGTCGACGACTACCAGGCGCTCGATATCAATCGAAATCTGACCCACCAGAATGGCCGCACCGGAGAGCAATAAAGCAAAGGCGATGAGGTTATAAAGCACGCGGTCCCGCACTGCTTCACGGAACGTATTGCTCGCAATGTAGTAAATGCGGGCGCTCATGCATTCGCCCCCATTGCGGCGGGCACGGGCGGTTCAACCTGCTGCAGCTTCTCCATGAAGTATGTTTCCAGCGAGGTGCGTACCGGTGTAATTGCGATCAGTCGGATACGTTCCCGGCGCAGCGCATCGATCGCGGCGTCTTGCTGGTTTTCGTTCACAAGGGCGCGAACCCGGTCCCCGCTGACGTGGCACTCGCTACTCAAAACTTTCATCGCAGCCGGGACTTGCGTCCCTTGCCAGACCACCTCGACTTTTCCCTGAACCGTGGAAGTCAAATCTTCCACCGCGCCCACTCCGCGCAGCACTCCTTTGTGAATGATGGCCACACGGTCGCACAGCGTCTCGGCGTCAGAAAGAATGTGAGTGGAGAAAAAGACCGTCTTGCCCTCCTGCTTGAGCTGTTCCATCAGATCGCGAACCTCACGGCGGCCCAGCGGGTCGAGGCCCGACATCGGTTCGTCAAGGAATACGAGCTTGGGATTGTGCAGGATGGCCTGGGCAATGCCCACCCGCTGCAACATTCCTTTGGAGAATTTTCGCAGCTGCAGGCCTTTGACATCGGTCAGGCCCACGCGCGACAGAACTTCGGGAATGCGCCGTTTGCGGTCGGCGGCAGAAACGCCGGAAAGCTGTCCGTAATAATCGAGCAATTCGTGAGCAGTGAGGTAGTCGTAGAAGTAAGGCTGCTCGGGAAGAAAGCCGATTTGCGCCTTCACCTCCGGCTCGATCCATTCGCGGCCCAGTATGCGCGCCGAGCCGGCGGTGGGGAAGACGAGTCCCATTAGTAATTTCAGAGTTGTGGTCTTGCCTGCGCCATTCGGACCCAGGAAACCGAAAATCTCCCCTTCTTCCACGGTCAGGTGCAAAGGCTCCAGAGCGCGTTTGGGACGCTGGCGCCAGAAACCGACGCGATAGGTTTTTTCCAGACCAAGGATTTCAATTGCGGGCATAGGTGTTACGGACGTGGTGTTGCAAACTGTTTTCAACAAGAAATTATAAGCAAGGCAGCGCCTGTTTAGGACCGCACAGCGGTTACGACAGTCACGGGGTTGCGACCGGGTTGGGCGCTCGCGCTAGGGCGAGAGTTCCAGACGTGGCCGAATTCAGCGCAGAACGTTCAAGCACTGCAATCCTGCTGCTTACTGTTGCACCGGGAACGCGAAGCAGGGCGCAAGCTGCGTTACCGGCACGTCTCCCGGATTGCCCATTTGCGAGCGCAGGACGCCATCGGCCATCGAGCAATAGTCGTGATTTCCGGTTTGGTGCATCTGCATGGGCGCGGCCCCGATCACATAGTTAGCATTAAGGCCGCTAGTTGTTATACCCGTTGCTTGGAAGTAGTATCCGTTCCTACCCGCGCTGCCGGGTGTTGCGGCGCTCAGAGCCTCGTCGATCAGGCAGGCGCCCGCGGAAGACGCTGTACAGGGAAGAGTCCCCCCCAGATTTGCGATCAGGCTCGCGTAACCAACAGTTGGATACGCATTGTAGTAAGTGATTTCCGCTGTCGTGACCGCTCGCAGCGACCCGACAGCCGAAGCTTCGTTGGCGGCGATCTTAGACTCCAACAGGTTGGGAATCGCGATCGCCGCGATGATCAGAATGATCGCGACCACGATCAACAGTTCCAAAAGCGAGAACCCCTTGGTTGAGCGCATCGGAAAACCTTTCTCGCAAAGTATTAGAAGAATTCGCCCAAAGACTTGCCAAGAAAGAATGTTGCAGTTTCGACGCCATTCCGGTGGGGAACCTCGTTCACCTTGGTAACCCGCTTAAGTGGTGAGCCATCATGCGCTTGTGCGGCGACAGGGGATCGGTAGAAGAACTGGCAAGCAGGATCTGCGCCCAGGGCTGACAAAAAATGTCATCCTGAGACGTGGAAGTGACGGCGGGTGCGCGCTGCGGGCGGCAGAAACGCGAATGGAAGCCACGAAACGGAGTTGCTGGTAGTTGCAAACGAGAACCTGCGGACAAAAACAAAAGAGCAGCGAAGTTGCCTTCGCTGCTCCGGGCTTGTACCCTCCCCCAGGTACTTCGCCAAACTGAATTACTGGTTAAGCGGGTTGAAGGTGAGGATGGTCGCTTCCGCGTTCGAGCAAGCACCAGCGGGATCGACACGAACCACGCCGTCTTCCTCAGCGCAGAAGGCGCGCACGCCCGTCTGGTTGATCTGCAACGGAATCGCCAGGACCGTGTAGCCGGTGTTCAGGCCGCCGACGTTGGTGCCGGTTCCGCTGGTGAACGAGTATCCGCTCTTGCCAGAGCCAACGGGGTTGCCGTTGTTCGAGAGCACGGAGTCGAGCAAGCAAGCGCTAGTCGAAGACGCCGTGCAAGCCGCGCCCAACGCGCCGCCGAGATCACCCAGATTCGTTGCAAATCCAACTGTCGGATAAGCGGTGTTGTAGGTGACTTGAGCGGTGGTGACGGTACGGATCGAGGCGACAGCAGACGACTCATTGGCCGCCATGCGGGCGCGCAGCAAGTTCGGAATTGCGATAGCTGCAATGATCAGGATGATGGCCACCACGATCAGCAGCTCAATCAGTGAGAAACCTTTCTGTTTCCGCATCTCTTTTTCCCCTCGTGTGAGTGTTTAAAGATTCTGGTCACGGATGACGCAGTCGTGTCTGATGGTTGCACTTGCCGGGCCAGACCTGCCAGTTACCTTGGTTTGGGATTGGCTCGGGAGAAGGGCTTTGTTTTCAGCGTGGCATGGTACCGAAGTACATCTCCTACCCCATGGCCGGCTTCCGTCTCTGAACAAAGTGCGTCGTTGCAACTGACACTTTCTGTCAGTCATTCAATGGACTTGCTGAGCTCGGTGGCGCAGGCTAAGAAGAAATTAATAACGCCGCGTGCGCGCCTTTCCGTTCCTGCCGACAACTCTTAGATCAGCTCGAATTGATGACGAATGTACCTAATCTGAGGGATTAGGTCTGCGGCCTGAGATGCGGCGAATTTTATAATTGAAACTTCAGGAGGATCGCGTTTTTGTTTTCCGTCGGAACTAGCTCTGCAGTCGTAACTCGACCCACAGCGGAAACTGCACTCCGGCATCCCGAGCACGCGCGGCCGGCGGTTTCGATGTTCTCTATCCGCCAAAGACAGACGCTGATTCTTTGTCTGGCTCTCGTGGCCGCGACGCTCCTTTTCTACAATCCGATTACGCATGACGGCTTCGTTCTGCTCGATGATGTCCCTTACATTCTAAGCAATCCTCCGGTGAAGGCGGGGCTCACGTGGCCGACCATCGAGTGGGCGTTCACGACCTTTCATGCGGGTTACTGGCATCCGCTGACCTGGTTTTCGCATGCCTTGGATTGCCAGCTGTTTGGGCTGAACCCCGCCGGACATCACTACGTGAGTCTCCTGTTTCAGGCGGCGAACGCTGTGCTGCTTTTTCTGCTCCTCCAAGAGGCGACGGCGCTGGCTTGGCCGAGCCTGATCGTGGCCGCGATTTTTGCTCTGCACCCCGTGAACGTGGAATCCGTGGCCTGGGCGGCGGAGCGCAAGAACGTGCTGAGCATGTTCTTCTTTCTGCTCGCGCTGTGGACCTACGGCCGCTACGCGCGGCGCGGCGGGACCTGGCGCTACGCCGGTGTTAATGCATGGTTCGCGCTGGGCATGATGGCCAAGCCCCAGATCATCACCCTGCCTCTCGTTTTGCTTCTTTGGGATTACTGGCCGCTGCAACGAATGTTTGCGCCGCGGGATCGCTTCCATCCTTCAGAGCAGACTCGTGGAAACTCCAGCTGTCGACTCGACGATCCCGCCCCCCGGTCGCTGAAATTTCTCCTGCTCGAAAAAATTCCGCTCTTCGTGATCATGTTGGTTGGTTCGGTGGTTACATTCATGGCACAGCGTTCTGCCGATGCCGTACGTACGCTGGGAGAAATCTCGCTGAAGGCACGCCTGGAAAATGCGGTCGTATCGTACGCGAAGTATCTTCGCATGCTGGTCTGGCCGCGGCATCTGGCGCCGTTGTATCCCCACCTCGGGAATGGAATTCCAGCCTGGCAGGTCGCGCTAAGTTCGGCAGTGTTGGTTGCGCTCACGGTCATCGCCCTGGGTTACGGTTTCGCGCGCAATTCTCATTTCTCGCGAAATCGGCACGACGTAGGGCGCCGATATCTGGTAGTGGGATGGCTGTGGTTCCTTGGCGTGCTCGTGCCCATGATCGGGGTGGTGCAGGTCGGGGAACAGGCGATGGCCGACCGCTTCGTCTACATCCCCATGATCGGGATCGTGATTGCGGTCGTGTGGGCTGCTTGGGAGTTTGCCGACGAGAATGCAATCTCGAAAGTCTGGATTGCGGCTCCGGCGACCATGATCGCGCTTGTTCTCGGAACACTCACGCATCACCAGTTGGGATATTGGAAAGACGGTGAGACGCTGTGGCGCTATACACTCACCGTGACAACCGACAATTACATGGCGCATGACAACCTGGCCATGGTGCTCGATAGCGAAGGCCGCGTCCAGGAAGCGATCCCGGAGTTCCTCAAGGCAGAAGCACTACATAACTATCCGCTGCCGCAGGTTTTCAGCATGGGAGTCTATCTGCAGCGGCATGGCGACTTGCCCGACGCTACGAATCTGTTTCAGAAGGTGCTGACCAAATCCCGAGATCCGCAGTTACGCTCTATGGCGTGGGCCCAGGTGGCCGGTGTCTACGTGCAAACGAAAGACTACGATGGCGCGAGAGCTGGTTATGCGAAGGCCCTGGAAGTGAATCCGAAAAACGCCGCCGCCCTTCTCGGCAGCGCCCTGCTGGCGGAACGCGCGGGCGACTCCGATCGCGCCGCGGCGCAGCTCACTCTTTCCACAAAGGTCGAGCCCAACGAGGTCACGCTACTCCTCCTGGCTGATGTACTCGATCGTGCCGGCCGCACGCAGGAGGCGCAGGCAGCAGAACAATCGGCCGCGAAAATCTCATCCGATATTGCCCAGGCGCACCGCAGCGCCGCCGAAACGGAACGGTTCTTTGGGCTGACGCCCAGCCAATAGCCTGCCGCCAACAACTCTGTCATCCTGAGCGAAGCGAAGGATCTCATGCAAGTCCGCACCAGCAGCGGCTTTTCAGGGAGTTCCCACCACGGCCCTGCCACGATTCGCCTAGCGTTGGGCACTTAATCAGAGTTTCCTCAGAACTGCTCAGAATCGGAAGTAAGCGCCGACCATCGGTCACTCAAATTTTTCCGCAACCTGCTCTGCTACGCGGCTTCCGACTTCAGCAGCATGCACGTGACATCGTCGTGCTGCGGAGTGCTGCCCACGAACAGATCGAGCGCGGCCATCAGGCGCTTCAAAAAATCCGCGGGCGTGAATGATTTTGCCGCCTCGAGTTCCATCAGAACGCGGACTTCTCCGTATTCCTCATGCCGGGCATTCTCCGCTTCCACCAGTCCGTCGGTGAAAATAAGGAGCCAGTCTCCGGCAGCCAGTGTCACCGTGGCCGAATCGTACTTCGTCTCCGGCTGAATGCCGAAGGGCAGGCCGCCGACATCGAGGCGCTCGATTTGTCCGCTGGCGCGCCGGAGAATCGGATTGTTATGCCCGGCATTGATGTAGCGGAAAGTGCGATGAGCGGAGTCGTACTCGGCGAGAAATGCAGTTGTGAAACGCAGGCCCCCCTGGCTGTTGGAACAGGCATAGCGATTCATGTTGGCAGCGAGTTCGGGCAGGTCGACATGAGCTGTGGACAGCGTTTTCAGGCTGGCCTGGAAGGTGGCCATGAGCATGGCCGCGGGAATGCTCTTCCCGGCGACGTCCGCGACCGCGAAAACCACGCGGTTTTCTTCGTTTGTCTTTCCCGGGCGCGGAAAGACATCGTAATAATCTCCGGCCACCGTGTTGGCCGGGCGGGTGGCGTAAGCGATGCCCAGCCCGGGAATCTGTGGCGGCGCTCCGGGCAAGAGCCAGGTCTGAATTTCACGCGCGATCTGCAGGTCGCGCTTCATCACCACGCGATCGGCGATCTCTAGCATGAGCAGAACAAACAGCAACAGCCCAGCCCAGAAATGCGAGTCAAACTCTCCCGTGTAGACCTTGCCGCCTTCCCCGTTGTAGGTGAAGCTGCTCTGGGGAATGATCAGAAAAACCAGCGCCAGCAACAGCAGCACGCGCCGCGCCGGCGAAAGCTTCTCCATCACCGCCCAGAAAAATTCCTTCAGAACCTGCAGCCGGCGGCCGCCGCGGGTAAGGCCTTCGGGAGTGCGCGCCTCGACGTCCTTGGAATAGAGCCGATAACTGGCGCGCGCTTCATTTTCGAATTGCGACCACAGCTGGCTAAGAGCGAGACCTTCAGTGACTCGAAACCAGAAACGCTGCAGACGCACCCGGAAGGTGACGGGCTGAGCCGGCGGGACTTGAGGCGGGGGAGCAGTCGCCATGACGTTCACCAGCGATTATAGATGGTCCGCATGCCGGCGGACGCGAGCAAGCGAGTGCAACTCATGCAGGAAGAGTCGCCCTCGGCTG
>JASHQK010000690.1 GCA_030039195.1 Candidatus Sulfotelmatobacter sp. | reverse complement strand
CCAGCATCCTGGTGTAAGCGAGACGGTCGTCGTTGCGCGCGAGGATGTGCCCGGCGACAAGCGCGTGGTGGCGTACTTCCTGAGTAAGACAACGCCCGCCCCGCGTCTGACCGAACTGCGCAGCTTCCTGAAACTTAAGCTGCCGGAATACATGATCCCGTCTATCTTTGTGAGCTTGACCGCTCTGCCACTCACCCCGAACGGCAAGGTCGACAGAAAAGCGCTCCCGCTGCCCCAAGCGATGGACATTAGGTCTGAAGATGCCTACGTGGCTCCAAGAAATGAAGCCGAAGCAAAGATGGCCAGGATATGGGAGGACGTGCTCCGCACTAAACCGATTGGGGTAAAACACGATTTCTTTGATCTCGGCGGTCACTCCTTGCTCGCGGCAAGGCTGATGAGCTTAACTGCTCAACAGTTTCACGTCAATTTACCGATCGCAACTCTGTTTCAGGCGCGAACAGTCGAGCAGCTTACTCGCATCCTATACGACCAAGGATGGTCGCCGACTTGGTCCCCCGTGGTCGCCATCCAGACGCATGGCGACAATCCGCCCTTCTTCTGCGTTCATGGGATCGGGGGCAATGTTTTAGGTTTCTATGACTTATCCAGGAATCTTGGACCTTCTCACCCGTTTTATGGCCTGCAGGCTCAGGGGTTAGATGGCAAGATTCCGCCCCATACTCGAGTTGAAGATATGGCAGCTCTTTACGTGCGCGAGATGAGGAAGATACAGCCGCAAGGTCCTTACTTTCTCGGAGGACTTTCATTTGGCGGGGCCATCGCTCTGGAAATGGCGCAACAACTGCACGCTCAAGGGCAACAAATCGGACTGCTGGCACTGTTCGACACCTTCGCCGGCCACTCTAAATCGAAGTCATCTTTGCTCCTGAAATTCTTCGCGCTGCCGCTCAGGCGCAAGATTGCATATCTCGAACAAAAGACCCGCTTCACCATCAATGGTATTCGCCGCTGGATCTATCGGCTGTCTTTGCCTCGCGTGCTTAAGGATGTCCGTGCAGCACATCAAGTCGCTCATAGTAACTATGTCATGCGGCAATATCCCGGAATCGTAACTCTCTTTATTCCGTTTGATCCTTCCTTAAGAAGCTCCGAAGATCCCCGCGCGGAATGGCAAAACTTTGCGGCTGGCATTGACGTCTATGAAATACCGGGTGACCATGACAGCCTGCTTGATGAGCCTCATGTCCAGGTTTTGGCCTATCGGCTCGCGGCATGCATAGCCGCAAGTCAGCCTCAAGGTCAACAAGTACAGCAATCTCCCATAGCTGTTTTGTAGCCTCCATAGCCCCTTGCACAACATCTTTACTAAGTGACGACTAAACCATTTCGATGCCATTGAACGACAATCGTGAACCAGTGACGTCCACGTCGGTAACCAAGGCCTTTCGCCGCGTGACTGAAATCATAAATCATCGACGTCTTCTGACGTGGACTACTAAGGGCGGCATGGCGATTGTTGACCAGGGGCTAATTACCGGCTCTAACTTCGTTCTTAGCATCTTACTGGCGCGGTGGCTGTCGCGAGAGGAGTATGGCGCATTTGCTCTGGGATTTGCTGTCTTCCTCTTGGTAGCAACGCTGTATCAGGCCTTGTTGTTGGAGCCGATGTCCGTTTTCGGAGGCGCCGACTACTATCCGAAGATTCGGACCTACTTTAGCACTCTTTTGCGCATTCATCTTATCGCAACAATACTCATCATTGCCGCGATTGGAGGCTCTTCGCAAATTCTCCACTTAATGTCGCGAGGGGACGGACTCCCTGGCGCCCTCACTGGTGTAGCACTGTGTGCTCCTTGCGTGCTCCTCCTCTGGCTGGCTCGCCGGGTATTCTATTTACGACTGTCGGCCAATTTTGCAGTAATTGGTGCCTCCGTTTATTGTCTACTACTGATCACTGGCCTATTTCTTGCTCATGCTCGTGGGCTGCTCTCGTCGTTTTCTGCATTTGCTCTCACTGGTCTGAGCGCGCTACTCAGCAGCATGGTACTGCTTCTCTGGCTGAAGTCGAAGCTCCGAGGCAGCGACTCCGCATTGGAGTTTCGAGCAGTGTGGTCTCGACACTGGAAATACGGTAGATGGGCATTACTCAGCGCCGCCGCAATGTGGATACCGGCCAACACCTTTTACCCTCTGGTCGGCAGCTTCTCGGGGGTTGCTAGCGCAGGAGAGCTCAAGGCTTTACTTAACTTCTTCAATCCTATATTCCAGGTTTACTCTGCATTATCTTTGCTTCTACTGCCCTACGCCTCCCGCAGGCAAAGCCAGGGCGCCGAGCCCGGTAGCTTGAGTTGGAAGATCACTCTGCTGTGCATAACCGGCACAGTTTGCTACTGGCTAATTGTAATTCTTTTTCAGCGACAAGCGTTTGCTATCCTCTACGGCGGCAGGTATCGCGAGGTTGCACCTCTGCTTCCGGTGGTAGCTCTAGGTTCAGTTTTTGATAATGCTTTCTTTGGTCCCGCTATTGTGTTGAGAGCTATGGAGTCGCCCAAATCGGTTTTTGCCGCCCTGCTCGTTGCTGCAGTACTATCGGTTGCGGTCGGCGTCCCTGCAACGTGGGCCTTTGGTGTAAAAGGGGCAGTCTGGACACAAAGCCTGTCAGCTGTGATGGCGTTCGGGGCTGCCGGTCTCCTGCTTCGCCGTAGACTTGCCGCCCTGGCGTCGCTTCCACTTCAAGACGACTCCAGTTTGTTACCGGCCCAATAGCTGGATCTTTACAGCTGAATTCTCATGCAGACTCTGCCCCGGAAATACGTCGCCGACGAGCACCCCGCGAGAAGCAGGCAGCCATTTTCTCGACGACGGGATATTTTACTCTTCACGGGCCTTTCTATCCTGGGGGCCCTCGGTGTTCTCTATTCCACAGTTGCACTCACTCTACTTGCCGCTCTGGCGGCCATGATACTAACGTGGTGGGCAGTTGCTTTACTGAAACGTCACGGTTTGGAGCTCTGGCAAGCCTTGTTATTGATACCGCTAACCGGTTACATGCTGCTGAATTATGGATTTGAGAATATCACGATCCATATCGGCGCATTTCCAATCATTGTCAGTTATGTGTTGATGTACATCTGCCTGGCGCTGGCCCTGTATCACTCGCGGCGCGCTATAGGCATCGTGATAAAGGAACCGGCTTTAATCTGCTTCTTGGTCTTGCTCGCGTTTTCGTTAGTTCACCTTGTGTTCGATATCCCATCGGCAGGACTTTGGGCCATTCGGGATGCAACCATGGTTCTGGATGGCCTTTTCTTGTTTCTGGGCATATTCTGGGCGCTGCAACCGAATGGTCTACGTATCCTGACGAAATGGCTGATCGGCATATTTGTACTGAACATGTTGTATTGCTTCACTTTCCCCTGGAGTGATGCGATCCACACATGGTCACCATCATCAGGAGTCTTCCTCGATGTACCAATATTTGGACAGTACCACACGACTGATATCTATCTGTTGCTCGGCGCCATATTCTGTTTAGGCGCCGGTGCTCGTTTTCTCGGAAATAGGCGGTGGCTCGTATTGCCGCTAGTTATACTCCAGTTACTCGGGCTAGCAGTTACACAAGCTAGAGCATCGTACGTAGCTCTCGCTGCCTGCATCGTAATTCTCGTCCTGATCGGCGAGCGCAAGAAGTCTCTCATCCTAATTGGTACATTGTCAGGGGCGCTCGTCGCCTTAGTCTTGCTGACGGGAGTTGCGGGCCTCCAGCTTGCCGGACGAATTGGACCCATTAATATTGATTTCTTGAGGGATCACATCCGAAGCATTACCGGTGAAAATGTTACTCCAGCCAGCAGTATGGACAGTCGCATTGAATTTGCTGCCGAGGCAATCGAACACTTTCATTCGAGTCCGATTCTTGGGGTGGGCTTCGGGCAGCCGTTAGTGAGCTACATTGACCAGGAGACTGGGGCAACAGTACGAGTTCCCCACAACTCGAACCTCACCGTCATGGTCCGGCTTGGGGTTATCGGACTCATGATCTGGATTGCATTCAACGTCTCTTTGATTAGGCAGATAGTGCGTGCATTGCGCAGACGTCCCCAATACGACAGGCAGGTGTACGAGTGGATCCAGTGGGTCCTTATTTTCTACGCAACTTTTATGATTGCCGCCTTAGTGGAGGGTCCACTGGAAACGCCCTCCAGTGCCATCCCGTTTTATTTCTTCATGGGACTTGGCCTGGGTTTAATGCGGCATCGCCTGCGAAAGACCGCTGAAAGTATGACTCCGCAGCCGCTTTACATCAATTCGCCGGTCCCAGACACACAAGTCGGGCTCGTAAACCAGTGACAAACCGCCGAAGCAGTAAGATTGTTACGACCAGCTGGGATGACGGCAACATCGCCGATTTGCGCGTCGCCGAGATCCTCAAATCAAAAGGGTTAAAGGGCACTTTCTACATTCCTCTGCAATATCGGGAACGAAGCTTAGCCGATCATCAGTTGCGCGACCTGGCGCTCGAGGGCTTTGACATTGGCGCTCATAGCTATTCCCATCAACAACTCAGGGGCTTGTCTCTAGAGCAGTTGCTGCGTGAAATCACGCCCTGTAAGCCCTCCTTGGAAGATGCGACCGGG
>JASHQK010000689.1 GCA_030039195.1 Candidatus Sulfotelmatobacter sp. | reverse complement strand
AGAGACACCGGCCTTCTTCAGTTCTTCCAGGAGGATCAAGCCGTCTTTGCCGGGCATCACGACGTCGGAGAGGATCAAATCGAAGTTCTGCGTTGTTGCCAATTCGAGGGCCTTGGCGGCGTTGTCACAGACGGTGGCTTCGTGTCCAGAGAGGCGAAAGGCGCGCGCGAGCGACGCCAAGGTGTTGGCCTCATCATCGACGATCAAAACATGTGCTTTGAGTGGCAAGTGTCGACCTCGCAACTAACTTGAGAACTGCACCGGCATAACATTTTCGCTCCTAGCTGTGATTGAAGTCTGCTGGGCAGCTTGATTTGTGGGCAACTCGATCACAAACGTTGTGCCTCGCCCGCATTCGCTCTGAACGCTGATCGTGCCGCCATGATCGCTCACCACCGATTGAACGATGGCCAGGCCGAGCCCGGTTCCGTGGTGCTTGCTGGTGTAATACGGAGTGAAGATACGATCGCATTCTTCGCGTGTGAGACCGCAGCCGGTATCAGTGACTTCAATTGTGATTTTCTGTTCCTGGCTGCGGCTGCGCAGGGTTAGCGAACCTCCATTCGGCATCGCGTCCATCGCGTTGAGGACAAGGTTCGACAATGCACGACGCAGCAGTTCGGGGTCGGCGGCAATGGACCCCACGCGGTCGTCCAAATCAAGCTTCGTGGTAATTGGGACGCGGCCCGGCGCTTCGAGCTGCGCCTGGAACAGGCGGACGACTTCCCGAAGGACCTCGTTTACCTCTACGGATTGCAACTGAGGCGCGGGCATTTTTGAAAAATCGCTGAAGCGACTGATGATCGTTTTCAGGTTCGAGATTTCGGCCAGCAGGGTGCTGGCGCTTTCATTGAAAGTTTCGTCGAATTGTTCAGGGCTCTGCCTGCGCGCACGTACAAGATTTTCCACCGTGAGCTGCAGAGGGAAAAGTGGATTTTTCAGCTCATGCGCCAGCCGCCGCGCCAGCTCCCGCCAGGCGGCAACGCGTTCGGCCTGCACCAGGCGTTCCTTTTGTGTGAGCAATTCGGCGGTCATGTGATTGAACGCTTCCGCCAGTTGCGCAATCTCGTCGCCCCCCGCGACGTCCACCCGCGCACTCCAATTTCCTGCGGCCACGTCTTGCGCAGCATGCGCGAGCTGCTCGACCGGACGCGTTACGCGTGCGGCAGCCCAACTGCTGAGCAAAATTGCGAGCACGATGCCAAGCCCGGCAATGAGCAGCGCGGAATCGCGAATGCGGCGCTTCAGTTCGACATACGATCGGCGCGAGTTTCCAATCAGCAAAATTCCCAGCAGGGGATGATCTTTGCCGATGCCGCGCAAGGGGATGGCATGGAATACTTGATCGTCAGCCTGATCGGGCGAGCGGTGAACGATGCCGGACGTTTCCTGGTTGTATTGCCGGACCGATTCGATCAGGCTTACAAGATCTTGGAGGACTGTTTCGTTTCCGGCGGGGTCGAGCAATTGATCCGCGGAAAAATGGCTACTGCGGTTGAGATAGAGCAAAGCGCTAGTATTGGCGGGCAGGTCGAGCGCGGAGAGAAAGCTCTTGTCGAGTTGTTTGCCGCCGATGACGTAGACAGAATGATCGCTGCCAGGGGTGGTGCGGACGGCGAGCAGACCAAGGGCAGTCGAATCCTGAAGTTCCTCCTGCATCAGAAAAGCGTTTTGCGGAGCCGCCGACGAAAGGGTCTCGAATTCGTTTTCCGGATAGCCAAACTTCGCCGGAGTCTCGGCCGAAGAAATAATGATGCCGTGATCGTTGACCAGATCGAGAAAATCGAGCTGGTAGCTGTCGGCGAGAGATCTCGCAAGGTCGAAATATCCGGCAGAATCGGCGGACGTTCCATTAAGCGACGCGGCCATGCGCGAAACTGGCTCCGAAGTGGCAATGGCCTCCACTCTCCGGGCGATTTCATCGCCTTGCCGGTTAAACTCGCGTTGAAACTGGGCGACCAGCGCGGCAGTGCGCTCGTCTTCGTTCTTTTCGAACGCGCGTCGCGTCAGGGCCAGCACCAGCCCTCCCACGGCGGCCACTGAAACGAAAACCGTGAGCGCAAACACAGCCAGCAGTTTGCGGCGAAAGCTCATGGACGATTCTCCAGCCAGACGTCGGCGAGATTCCAACCGCCGTCTTCGTGCAGCTTCCAGCCGTGCAATGCTGGAGAAACGGCGTAAACGACGGGCAGATGAAACAGCGGAATGATTCGATCCGTCGCCAGCAGCGATTGTTCAGCGGTGTAGAGATTCTCTATCGAGTCATCTAGCCCGTGCGCGACGGGCAAACCCGCGAGCGTGCTCACGCTATCGAGCGCGATCCACGGATCCGGAGACGGTAATGGAATGCGCATGAGTCGCAAATCGACAGTGGCCGAGGACGTGGGCCGGAGCGATAATCCCGCATCTCTGGCATTGAGTGCAATGCGCTCGGCGAGGAGACGCGCCATTGCGTCGCTGCCATCATAGCCCAGCGTCCAAGTCGGATTTGCATGCGCCTGATCGCGGTCGCGGCGAGCTTGTGGCAGATCACTCTGACTGGGGAAGACGAAAGCATATCCGGTCATCCAGTTCGGCAGCACGCTGCCCGCCGGGTGAGCCGCGCCTTGCAGCAAAACACTGCCCATGGAGTCGCGATCGATGCTCAAAGACAAGGCCTGACGCAGCAGCTGGTCATCCTCGGATTGCGCACCGCGCGTGAACACAAGCGCCATCAACTCGATTGGAAGCGAAGAATAAAGACGTTGCCGATCGATGGCGACGCGCTGTGCCTGCTCGGGTGCGACTTCGACAACGTCGGCCTTGCCCGATTGCAATTCGATGAGCTGATCGCGAAAGCTCTTCCCCATTTCAATTTCAATGGAATCAACAAAGGGGCGGCGGTTCCAATAATCGTCGTTCGCAGCGAGAGTCAATTCTTTGCCAGATTGCCAGTTCGCAAGGCGAAATGGCCCAGTACCAGTGGGCGGAGCGCCCGGGCTTCTGTTAGCGATCGTATTTCGGGGCAGAGCCAACTCGGCGAGCATTTCGGGATCAGGGCTCTCACAATCGATGGTGAGCGACTCCGCGTCTGCCATGACCTTCCAGGAAGGATTTGAAATTCGCAGGGAAGCAGCCACGATTTCCGGAGTCAATGGGGTTCCGTCGTGAAATTTCACGCCCGGTCGCAAGCGAAAGCGCCACTGCCGATTGGCGTGAGACGGTTGCCAAGAAATTGCGAGAGCGGCCTGCGCCAGTCCGCGGTCGTCGAGCGCAACGAGGGGTTCGAAGACCAGAGCGAAAATGTTGGCCTCGGTGATCGAGTCAGCCGGCGTGGTTTCGGCAGGATCAAGCGAGTTCCAAGCCTCCCGCATGGCGATGTGCAAGGTACCGCCATATTGCGGACGCGTTTCTGCGTCGGCCGTCAAGGCGGCCAGAAGCAAGCTACTGACCGCAAGCCATCGCCAAGCGAAATGCTTCATAGTTTCCAGTATCTCGGTTTCTGCTGACAACCACGGCCGTATCGCCGCGAGCTTCGGTCCAAAGCGCGGTGATCGCGCCATCAAAGTCGACTTCCGGACTCACGGCGACGGGATCGCGATCCGGGAACTCGTAGGCCCGGATCGAATCATCTGCTTGTTCTCCTGCGCTCGATGCCAAAATCTGCCAGCCTGCGCCGCAAGCGGTCTTCACGCTGGCCAGATCGCTGCCCCACGCGACCTTTGCCGTCTGCTCGGTCGTGCCATCAATAATGTGTAGCTGGCTGTCGGTACCGGCGAAAAACCAGAGCGCGCTGTTTTCTCGAGGCAGAAGCGCAGCCGAAAAAAACTTGGGCACAGTGTTGAAGCTACCCACGCCGGGAGTGAGGACGCCGGTAAAAAAATTTCGTGCAGGGGCGAAGAACGCTCTTACTTGCTCGACCACAGTGGAAGCGCCGTTTGCAATTCCTGCACTTGGGAAAACCGCCATCGGGCCATTTAGAGCGCCCGCCAGCAGCGGCCACGGATCGTCGCTCTGGCGGCAATCCAAGCGGTAGGGCGATGCAGAGCCGATCGTGCAATACACGCCGGGAAGGTAAACGTCGAGCAAGGGATCGCGCGCCAGAATCAGCCTTCCCCGCAGATCCCGCGGCCAAGGCAGTTCGTGGACGATGGCGAGCGTCTGCTCCGGCTGCCATCTTTCATTTTGCATGCGATACAGCGAAACTTTTTCGGGATCGAGCACAGCAATGCGCGTCGGGCTGGAGCTTTCTTCCAGGACGGCAACGTCGAGAATGGGTTCGACCTGGGCGTACAACGGAATCTTGCGCAGACTGAGAGGCACAGAGTCGCGAGCGGCGGCCGACTTTTCCGGACGTGGCGTCGAAACCAGAACGACAACGGGATTGCCCGCGCTCGGACGAATCTCGGCGACCCACACGTAAGACGTGGGATTTTCCGAGAGCGAAATGGTGACGCTTGCCGACGCTTGATCCGACGGTGCGAAGTGCACGCCCGCGTTTTCGAGCGCGCTACGCAGTCCGTTTTCAATAATGTCGGTGTCGCGCTTGCCGAGTGAAGTGCGATTCGCGAGAGTCACGGCAACGCGACCGGGGCCGGTGACGGCAACGATCTTTCGTGCCAGATTCTGTTCGAGTGTGTTCCAGTCGGCGGCGGCAGACAAAGTACATAAACCGGCGGTGAGCAATGAAATGAGTAGAAGAACGCGAAACAAGACCGGAGAGCAGAAGGCGCGACACACCGGATTCGAGGCGGAATCAGAGATGGCCGAATTATAAACCGCTTTGCACATGGCTTCGGAACACCGGCTCTGTACTGTTTGGACACCGTGGTGAGTTGGCACGGATATTCTGTTTAGAACATGGCCTTGCGGT
>JASHQK010000688.1 GCA_030039195.1 Candidatus Sulfotelmatobacter sp. | reverse complement strand
TTACCTGAGTTTCGCGAAGCTGTGCGTATATGTTGCGATCATCATCCTGATGAGCAACCACAGAGTTTCGGTCGCTTTTCGTAAGCCTCCACTGGAGTCCAATGACAATTCGGCACATTTCCCGGGGTGAACTGCGCGGGAGGAATCTGGACAAATGCACGCATTCTGGCAAACGTGTTCGGTAGTGAGTATGGTTGCGCTTCTTGCTCTCCATGCAGCCGGGCAAAGTACCAGCTCGTCGCAACTCTCTCAGGCGGACCGAATCTACATCGCGTCGAAGGTTTATTCCAGCCTGCAGGTCTATTTCGATCATTGGGAAGATAAGAAAGATGAAGATTTCGACAAGGGGTACAAGGAGTATCTGAGCCGAATTCTGCCCGATATCGATAGGAAAGAGTTTGACCTTCAAACCATTAGCTTCGTAGCCCAACTGCATAACGGGCACACGTGGTTTGACGACCGGTGGCTGGACGACACTTTTGGCGGAGCCCTCGGATTCTATGCAAAGCCAGTACGGGGCGAGTGGGTTGTGATCCGCAGCCAGGTACCTCAACTGCAGGTCGGCGACTCTATAGTCGCCATTAATTCACAGCCCATGGAGCAATTCTTTGAGCAAAAGCGCGCCTACCTCAGCGACTCGAACGAACGCGCCGAGCGAGGTGATCTCTTTGCGACCACGTATCTACTTCCTCAGCGATTTGTGATTGCGCTATCGGATGGACGCGAAGTCAACATCATTCGAGGACAGGCCGCTGACGAGTCCCAGCGGCCTGAAGGCTCGGTAAGCGGACGTTGGCTGGAACCCGAACGGTTGGCCTACATAAAGATAGCTTCGTTCGGCGGAATCGAAGTAGAAGCTGCAGCACTGAAGATGGTGCAGGAGTTTCGCGATGCCCAAGGGATGATCATCGACCTTCGAGGAAATCCCGGCGGCTACGGCCGCTCCCCCTTGCAACTACAGGCTGCTCTGATGACAGGCCCGTTTCGCTCGTGGCACGAATCGTCGGGACGAATCAGTGCGCCCCGAGGTCGGTCCGAAATCGTTTCCGATGAACTCTGGGAAAGACTGGAGGCTGACATGCCCCTGGGCATCTACAAGGGCAGACTTGTAATACTTATCGATGGCGTCTGCGCTTCATTTTGCGAGGACTTCCTGATGCCGTTCAAAGACAACCACCGCGCAACTCTAATTGGCCAAACCACCGCTGGAACGTTTTCCTACACTTACTATTTCGAATTCGGCAACGGCATGCGAATGAATATTGCGGCAACGCGAGAATCCTTTCCTGACGGCGCCAGGTTTGAGGGCGTTGGAATCTCACCCGATCTTGAAATCGAACCGAGCATTGACGACATCCGGTCGCACAAAGATCCCGTCCTGGTGAAAGCGATCGAAGTACTGCGATAGTCAAGGCGTGGGTCGGTGGTCCGCCCAGCGCCCCGCGGCTAGAACGACTCCGAGAACCGGGTTTCTAAGAATTCGCCCAGCTTCGCGGTCGCTCTCAATTGCGGGATGGAATCCAGTTCCTTGAATGCTAAGGTGAAGGCATTTGGCGAGTACCGGCGTAAAGGCCACTAGAGAGAGTGTTTCCAAATTCTGAGTCCACTGGGGCTTAACCCACCAAAAGCCGATTCTTGGCATTCGTCAGAGTGAGGCCGTGCCGACCACCAGTGCAGAGTTGTTATCCGGGAACTACTGGCGTTTGTACGATCGCTGTCGTGCCGACATTTCGCTTTGCTGGGAAAAGGTAGCGCTACTTGTTCAGTGAGAAGAACCCCGAACAATCTGTAGTACCTCGTCATCCGTCAAAACCCGCACAGACTTCTTGGCTTCCTCAATAATCTGCTTCGTCAGTTCCGGTGTAGCCGCCGAACCGTGGGAAGCAAGATAGTGCTGCACGTTAGAGTTGCCCGACATCGGACCGATTTCAATCTCTTGTTTGCGACCGATCCAGCCTGCCGGAACACCTGAATAAATTCGGTCAGCCAGCCAGGTATGTCCCTTTTTCTGAGCCTTGACCACAGCGGCAGCGTGGACTCCCGTCGCTGTCCGGAATGCGTCTCTGCCAACGATAGGACTATTGACCGGGATCGGAACTTGCGTGACCTGCGAGACCAGATGGACGTATTCGGGTAAGTGAGTCAGATCATCGTTGCGTATGCCTAACAGCTTCAGATTTACGAGCAGCTGCTCGATTGGCGTGTTCCCTACCCGTTCGCCAATACCCAAGGCTGTACCATGAACCCGGCTGGCACCTGACTCGATTGCGGCCAATGTGTTGGACAAGTCCAGACCGCGATCGCGGTGCCCATGCCAATCGATACCAATGTGAGAAGATCCGATCGTATTCAACAGCTCCTTCACCCAGCTGACCAGGTTGTAAACCGCGTCTGGAGTTGCCGCCCCGCAAGTGTCGCAAAGACAAAGGCGCTTGGCGCCGGATTCAATGGCCGCGGTCAAAAGAACGCGGAGATGCTCGGGCGAAGAGCGTACCGTATCCTCGGTGACATACATTACCTCCAGGCCTTCGCGTACGGCAAAGCCGATTGCTTCCCGCGAATGGCGCAGGATGTCATCGAGTTCCCACTCTTCCGCGTATTGCCGGATCGGGCTGGAACCAATGAAGAGGCAGGCCTCAATTGGGACGCCGGTGAGTTGCGTAGCTTCTGCAATCGGACGGATGTCCACCATCAGCGTGCGGGCCGCGCAGTTGGCCCCGATATGCAAGCGGCAGTTTGCGATCTCGCGACAAAGCTGCAACACAGCTTCCTGCTGCCGTGCCCCAGCGCCCGGCAAACCCACGTCGGCAGTCTCGATCCCCAAACTTTCCATCAGGTGAAGAATCTGCAGCTTGGTTTCGAGTGGAGGATCGGTCACCGAGGGGCTCTGCAGGCCATCGCGCAGCGTCTCGTCATCAATCATGACGTGGCTGGGCCACTGGGCCCGGCGCGGACCCTGCGTAGCCCAGTCGTAGATGAGGCTCTTCTCCTCCAGTGCATTCATGGCCACCTCGGGCTGTCTATTTCGCTCCTACGGGTTGGGACTTGGCAAAACCGCGAGCACGCCGGCGCAAATCGCTGGCTGCGGCGTGGTCGCCCTGCGCGTCGCGCACCAGGGCGAGGTGGTAAAGGCTGCTGACATCGCCGCTGGATTCCTCCAGGCTGCGCTCGAACTCGCGCGCCGCTGCTTCGTATTCCCCCTGCCGTTCGTGAATGATGCCGAGATGGTAGTGCGCCATCAGATATTCGGGGGTCAGCGCCAACGACAGCTCAAAGTGCTCGCGAGCTTCGTCGAGTTCGCCGTTGTGAAACAGTGCCAGGCCGAGCCGATAGTGCGCCGCGTTATAGTTGGGATCAATTTCAAGGCAACGACGGAAAGCCTTTGCCGCTCTCGGCATGTCGCCGCGGTGATAATAGGCGACTCCAAGATCGTAGTGCCCGAGCAGGAAAGAGGGCGCAGCCGCGACCGCTTTCCGGTAATACTCGGCGGCCTGATCCAGCAGACCGTCATGAAAGTGCAGGTTCCCGAGCAGGTGGTTGGCCAACACATGACCCGGTTCGCCCGTGAGCAAGCGCTCAAGTTCGTGGCGGGCCTCCTGACTGCGTCCCTCGCGTTCATGGACCAGGGCCAGCAGCAGGCGCTGATCCACCGCGGCATCGCGCAGGAATAATCCGCACTCCGCGCAGAACTTGTCGAGTTCCGCGGCAATCCGTCCACATCTTGTGCAACGAAGAAGGTTGGAATCCGTCATGATTACCTCCAAGAACTTATGTGGGACCAAGAAACTGACCGCCATCCACTCGCAGGATCTGCCCGGTAATTCGCTCGCCGCCTGACCCGCAAAGAAACGCCACGGCATTGCCAATATCGCCGGGCTCTACGAAACTTCCGACCAGGCTCTCGGCCAGCGCCGCATCGCGAATAGTCCGCGGCACGGATTCGGTCAGCGGCGTGCGCACCCAGCCTGGTTCGATCACGTTGATGCGAATGCCGAATCGTCCGGCTTCGCGCGCGACCGTCTTGGCCAAACCGAGCAGGCCAGCTTTGCTGGCGGAATACGCCGCCGTACCGAATCTTCCGCGGGAGCCATTGATCGAGCCGATCAGAATGATTCGTCCTGCCCCGTGCGTACGCATCAGTGGCAAGGAGTGGCGAATCAGCAAGAATGCGCCACGGAGATTCACGCTCTGGATCAAATCCCAATCCTCGGGCGACAGCTTCCACACGACGGCATCGCGCGAAACGCCGGCCGCATGGACGGCTACGTCGACGCCACCGTGCCGGCTCGCGACATCGCGCACCGCCTTCCGAACGGAAGCGTCATCTCGCACATCACACTCGATCCAGGGGATTCCCGAATCTTTTGGCGCTGTCGTATCGATGGAGAACGCCTGCGCACCAGCGGTCGTGAGCGTATGCACGATTGACTGACCGATGGCTCCCGAGCCTCCAGTTACAACCGCGATCTTTCCTTCGAGGTCAGGAGATCCAGGCATTTCATTTCTCCGCCAGCGCCGGTTTGTTCCAGCGCGGGGCACGCTTCTCCAGGAACGCGCGGATACCTTCCTCGGCATCGGCGGTCGTCATCAGATCGCGCAGGTACAACTGTTCAAGCTCTGGAAGGTCCTGCTCGAATATGCGGCGGAGCGGATGCCGGACCGCGCGGCAGGCGAATTTCAGTGATGATGGAGAGAGAGAGAGAAAGTCTGACTTTAGCAACTCCCCTAGTTGGACATCGATGTCGTCTGCCAACATCGCCACTAGACCGAAGCGAGTGGCTTCCTCTGCGCCGATCGGGGTTCCGGTCAGGAGCAGCCGTGAGGCCAGGGCCTGCCCGCAACGAACCGGCAACAGCGCGGACGCAGCAGGGGCAAACACCCCCAGCTTGATTTCCGGCGAAGCAAACAGCGCCGTGTGATCGCAGATGATCAGGTCACACGTGAGTGCCAGTTCGAATCCTCCGCCCAGACATTGTCCGCGCACCGCTGCAATTACGGGTGCCGGAGCTTCAAAGATCCGCCTGAGCAAGGCATGTAGCGCTTGTAGCGTGCCGGCAATCCGATGGGGAAGATGTTCCTGCACGCTGGCGCCAAAGCTGAAGTGCGGGCCCTCAGCGTCGAGGATGATCGCGTTCAACTCGTGGCTGGCGCATTGCGAAAAAGCCGCGTCGAGTTCCCGGATCATCAGGCGATCGAGAATATTGGCCTTGGGAGCGGCCAAGGTAATGCGTGCCGCTCGCTCTTCATGAGTGAACTCGAGACGGATTTTCTCGAAATTCATTTCACCACTCCTTCGGGGACCGCCTGCGCCGTCCACGGCGCAATCTCTTCGATCAGTTCCTCAGTCCAACGGACTCCCTGCGCCAGCCGCTGCCGGAGCAGCACGAAATCCACTTCACGGTTCTTCTTGTCGCCATAATGAAAGGCCCGGAAACCTGCATTCGCCTCCGTCATCATGTTCAGCGCGAGCCATGCGCGGTTGGTTTCGCGGTTGCGATCCCAGTGTTCGAGTTTGTGTTTCCGCAGGCTCTCGATGGTTTTGATCAGGCAATCGGGCATCGTGTACAGAAGTTTGGTGCAGAGTTGCTCGACGGCCTCGTCAAGCAGGCTGAGGTCGGTGTGTGCCGTGGCCAGCAGATCCTGCGCCTGTTTCTTTGCTTCCCCAGTCTTGAACTCGCCGAGGACAACGCGGCCGTACTCGTCCAGCAGGCGATCGGAAATAACCAGCGGATTGGGAATGAACTTACCGTCCACTTTCGTCACGGGGACGATCTGGGTGAGCCCTCCCATCCAATAGAAGCGATGTGCGCTCCACGGTTCGCACAGCGTGCCGCTCATCATGGCGCGCTCGATGCCGACATAGGTCGGAAGGAAGTCGGTGCTGCCGCCATCGGGAGCGGAACCATGTTTGGGACCCGCCTGGCTGAACACTGCCATGTCGCTGGCGATCGAGAAATCGCATGCCATGCCGACTTCCTGTCCGCCGCCCACGCGCATCCCATTGACTCGGCAGATCACCGGTTTATCGCATTGCAGGACAGCCGTCACCATGTCGTTGAAAAGCCTCATGTACTGGCGGTACTCGGCGGGAGCGCCCGCATATGCCTCGGCATACTCGCGTGTGTTTCCTCCCGAGCAGAAAGCGCGATTGCCGGCGCCGGTCAGCACGACAGCGATGGCCGCGCGATCGTTGCTGGCCTCGCGAAGCGCGAGGATGATCTCTTTGGCCATATCGGTGGTGTAGCTGTTGAGCTCCGCTGGATTGTTGAAGGTGATCCAGATGTTGTGCAGGCCTGCAACCGGCGAACCATCCCGCGCGCGGACCGGCCGATGCTCCACCAGAATGTTTATGCGTGGCGCGCTTTCGACGAGATTGTGGTTCTTCATGGCTTCTCCTGATTGTGGTTCGAGGCAGGTTTGAGAATGGCGCGGCGGGCAATCGCGTGCCGTGCGACCGCGTCGAAAACGGCTGGCGCCTGGTCGAGCGGATGAGTTTCGACATAAGGCGAGATGGCAACTTTGCCGCGCAGAACAAGGTCGAGAACCGCAGGATACT
Organism: Candidatus Sulfotelmatobacter sp.; assembly: GCA_030039195.1. GTDB lineage: Bacteria > Acidobacteriota > Terriglobia > Terriglobales > Acidobacteriaceae > Sulfotelmatobacter. The sequence goes on along the minus strand of JASHQK010000688.1, from coordinate 196 downwards.
GCTCCGGGGGGCATCCCCAATTACCCCGCGCAGTAGCGTCGAGCGCCATCAGATTCGACAAGCGCAGGTCAACTTTCTTGGGCGTGAATCCCACGACCGCAAGATAGCCGCCGAAATCGAGCAGGCTGAAAGCAGTCTGTTGCCCAGCGGGAGTTCCGCTGGTTTCGAAAATCTTCAGTCCGATGCCTCGACGCCC
>JASHQK010000687.1 GCA_030039195.1 Candidatus Sulfotelmatobacter sp. | reverse complement strand
CGGAACATTTCGAACGCGACCAGAGCAATCGCAAGTTCTACGATCCTGATTTCAAGTCGTGCACCAGTTTCATCGCCATGATCGGCAAGCAGCGCTTCGGCTTCGATCCCTCGCCCGTCGCCGATCTGGTGCACTGGACCGATGTGATTGACGGAGCGCTCTATCCCGACGCCAAAACCGCCGTCGAGATGGAAGCTCCGGCGATGAAATTGACCATGGTGATCGAATCCGCTCCTGATCATGGCTTCGTTCCGAACCTGATTCCATTGCTGGCTACGAAGCCCTTGGGAGAAATCCTGGTAGAGCCTTTTGTCGCGCCGTTGCTGCCGCCGTTACTCAAGCGGCATGAACTTTCCATCGGAATTCTGAAAGAACGCACCGAGTGCAAGGACGGAACAATTTTCTTCGACGTGACCGACCACGACCTCGAAGGCTACAACAAATTCATCCCCTATTACCTGCATCCGGAATCGGTCTACAGCGTGGGACTGAGCAAGAGCAGCTTTCGGGTAAAGGTTTCGGTAGGGTCGAATCCGTGGGCGCCGCGGGAGCCGGAAGTGAACCTGGCCAAGATTTGCGAGCGCTACGGCGGAGGCGGCCATGCCCGCGTGGGTGCGATTTCCTTCAACGTGAATCAGCACGCCGCGGCGATTCGAGCCTCACAGGAAATTGTCGCGGAACTGCGGGCTGCGATCAGGCAGAAAAACTCATAACTGAAGCTTTTGTCATGCCGAGCGAAGCAAAAGTGCGGGATCGAGAGCACTTCTGCGAAGTCGAGAAACCTGGGTGCGGAAAAAAGAATCAAGTTTATAAAATCGGAAAGGGCACGAGTTCACTCGTGCCGCTAAGCCGTTGAGAATGCGTTGGCGCTTTAGCGCCTGAGGTATGCCTCTTGCCTTATTTGAGAGTTCTTCCGCAGCCTGCTGGGGGTTCCCTGCAATCTTCGCCCGTTACTGCACTGGACTTCCCGTCGCAAAACAAGAACTGGCATTCCCGTCGTCGGAAGAGCGAATCACTCCAGAAGAATCCGCACAGTAGGCTTTGCGGCCAAACCCAGTTTCATAGGGAGCTGCGCTCAGCATGAATTTCACCGCCGGCGTCGCCGTGCATCCGGAGAGAGTGAATACATAGCCATACTTCCTTCCACCGGCGAGGCTGCTGCTGATCAACATGGCCTGATGCGGATTCGGTTCGTCCGCGCCAAATCCGTCAAGATTCGAAAGCGTGCATGTGAATCCGACCGAGGGATATGTGCTCGCATAGGTAGCCTCGGCGGAGAGAATCGTGCGCATCGCGGCGATGACCTGCGCCTCGGAATTCGCGGTATTAGGAACAGTTCCCGCCGTGAGCATCGGTCTCGCTGAATCCATGGATGCGCCGCCAAAAGCCGGCTGCGCATGCATCTCCGGCTTCCAATGCATCTGGTCGGTGATGGCTTTCAACATATCGGGATCAGCGAGTGGCAAGTGAATTGTGATGGAAATTTCATTGAGCGTCCAAAGCTCGGTTTCCTTTTTCATCGAGAAGGTCACATTGGGCATGTAGGGAGTTCGCTGCGGTTGTCCGTCTTTGTAGGTTCGGAATGAAACTTCAATATCGTCCCGTTCGCCGCGCGGCGTATCGTGTTCCACGATCATTTCGTACTTATTCCCGGTCTTGGGATCCTGTCCCGCCAGCATCACCGGCCCGGTCTCAAACGTTTGAAAGTTCTGAGTTTGGGTCTGGACTTGGCTCATCATCGCGGAGTACTGCTGAAAAGCCGCCACGGCTCCGGATTTTTCCAATGCGGCGCGAGTCTCCTCCGGCAAGTGATTCCAGAAAGTGCCCTTCGTCTTGCTGAAAAGCATTTCGATCAGGGCCTGCCGTGCGGTTTGATGCGGAGTCGAATCCTGCTGAGCCCAGGAGCAGCCCGCCGAGACGATCAACAATGAGAGGTAAACGATGCCTTTGCGCATGCCTGATTCTCCATACGAATCGTGACACGGCTGCGCGTCGGTCTCTAGTTACGGAGGTAAGAAGCAGTGCCCATCCAGGCTCGGAGGCGCCATCAGCGCTGTGCAAAGGGCGATGCCGTGATACCCTGCCTGCATAAGTCAGCTTTCATGCGCCAGCACGCAACCAAGCCAGACCGGCATCGCCGCCAACGGCACATGCTTCGAGCGGTAGCGACCTTCGAATTTTGCAAGGGCGTTTTCGTGCTGCTGATGGGAATTCTTGCGCTCGCCCTGGTGCACAAGGACGTGTGGCTGATCGCGCAAGCTCTGCTCGCCGCTTTCCATATCGACACCGACCGCCGGTCGGCGCAGCTGTTCCTGACCTTTGCCAATAACATTACCGATGCCTGGCTCTGGACAGCCGCCCAGATCGCTTTCGCCTATGCCGCATTGCGTTTTGCGGAGGCTTACGGACTTTGGCACGAACGCACCTGGGCAGAATGGGTGGCGCTGGTCTCCGGAGCGTTGCTCATGCCGATGGAGGTCCGCGAGCTACTCCGTGGGTTGACCTGGCTGCGGGGGGCTACGTTCGCAGGAAATCTGGCCGTCGTCCTCTACATGCTTTACGTCATCCTCGCCGGCCGCCGGGAAAGGCAGCGCGCGGCCTCGGCTCCATCCTTAACCATGCATTAGCTTGCCTTTTTACTAACTTTTCGCATATCGCGCAGGCCCGCCCTTGCATCATTAACAGTAGAAATGGGAGGCCTTCTATGCGTTTTGCGCATGTGCTGGGAGTTGTTCTCGTTCTTGGTGGGATAGCGGTTGCGCAGCAGCCGGAAACCAATTTTCCCGTCGGGCCGCAATATCTGATTACGCAACCGTCCCCCACCCTCCTGCAACCAATCGCGACGCCGTCTTATGACCCGTCGGAGCAGTCGGGCGTGGTTTCGCCGCAAACTGGCGAAGCCGGACCAGTCACGATCAGCGTTCCCGCCTATCTTCCATCGATTTATTGGGGATACCCTCCTCCAGGAGAGGTTAAGATGGTTCCCGCCTCCGCTGCCGAGTCAGCGCCGGCGCCCAGTAACTTGCCGCCGGATTACTTTAATACTGGCGTCGCCGCGATCGCCACGCCCGGATGGTTGCGCGAACACGATTCCGGAATGACGCTAGCCCAGGCAGCGCGCTACTGGAAAGCCCATAAGCTCCATGCAACCCGTGTGTACACGAATCAGGACATCGAGCGCTTAAAGGGCGAGTAGGTGCATCGCGATCCCTGCCGCGCGGAAATTCTGATTCACTCCATCGAAAGAATCGATTGATCCGGCAGGCAATTTTGTTGACGCAAGCTCCTGCTGTTCGTATTGTGAAAGTGATGCTATCTCATCGCCACCACCATCATCATCACGCACATCGCGTGGCGGCGGGGGTGTAGTTGAGATAAATCAGGAATTATAGAAACCCGGCCCGCTGACGCGATGAGCTTCAGCGGGCTTTTTGTTTCTGGCGAAAGGGAACTGCGTTATGGATCAAGATCTCGATTTCGACAAAATGGGTGGCCTCGTGCCCGCGGTTGTTCAAGATTCGGGCGACGGGGCCATTCTGATGGTCGGTTTTATGAATGCTCAGGCGCTCGAGAAGACGTTGAATGATGGCTACGTCACGTTCTTCAGCCGCACTCGCAACCAGTTTTGGACGAAGGGGGAAAGCTCGGGAAATCGCCTGCGCGTCGTTTCCGTCCATACCGATTGCGATCGCGACACGCTCCTTCTTCGCGTTCAAGTGGAAGGTGCGGGAGTGGTCTGTCATCGCGGGACGCGATCGTGCTTCACCGAGCCGATCTCTCTCAGCGCCGCAGCCTCGGGCGAAGCAACGGGGGCCCGATGAAGCTGCTGATTGGAATTCCCAAGGGAAGCCTGCAGGAAGCGACCTTGGAATTGTTCGCACGCGCCGGACTTCCCGCTTACACCAACGGCCGCTCCTACTACGCCAGCACGGCC
>JASHQK010000686.1 GCA_030039195.1 Candidatus Sulfotelmatobacter sp. | reverse complement strand
GTCGTGAATGGCATTAAGTAGCACGAAATCGTGAATCATTCCGTTATACCGGACTGCGGTTACGACCACGCCCGACTCCTTGAGTTTGCGGGCATAGGCTTCGCCTTCATCGCGCAGAGGATCGTTCCCAGCGGTGATGACCAGCGCGGGCGCGACTCCTTTCAGCTCTTCGGCTCTTGCGCGAAGAGGCGAAACATACGGGTTGTTACGCGTCTCCTCATCTGGCGCGTAACGATCCCAGCCGTACTTCATGAAGGCTCGTGGCAGAAACCGTCCAGTCGCGAACTCATGATAGGACGCGGTGTCGACGCTGGCATCGGTGGCCGGAATCAGTAGCACTTGTAACAAGATCCTCGGGCCGTTGCGGTCTTTGGTCATGAGCGAAAGCGCCGCGCTCATGTTTCCGCCGACGGAGTTTCCGGCGACTGCGATGCGCGTTCCATCGGCACCGAACTCGTTGGCGTGCGCTGTTGTCCACTTGAGGGCGCTGTAGCATTCCTCCAGCGGGACAGGGAATTTTCCCTCGGGCAGATTCGTATATTCAACAAAAACTCCAACCTGTCCCGACCCGACGACTAGGTCGCGCAGCAACCTCTGATGGTTCTGGAAATTGCCGGCGATCCAGACTGCGCCGTGGATAAAAAACAACACGCCCGGCGTGCCAGTTATGTTCTGCGGCTTCATGATGTAGAGCTTCACCGTGCGACCATCCTGCGTGATCGTCTTTTCTACCGTAGTCACTCCTGACATGTCGACTGGAGTTTTGTTCTGAAGTGCGGTCAAAATTTCCTGCGGCTTGGGTTGTGGCAACTCCCAAAACGGACTGCTGTCCTTGTTTAATTCAGCAAGGAACGCCCGAATCTGCGGATCGATTCGAGGGTCGGTCGCGGCATCAGGAATTTGACTGGCAGTGGTGTCCTGAATTTGAGCTGTCGCAAGTTGAGCCATAACAAGCGCTCCTCCCAAAACGAACGTGGTTAACCAACGAAGACTCTTCATTTGCTTCCTCTCTTTGTGTTCCTCGTTTAGCGGCTTCAGCGCTACGTATAAACGCGATTGTGTGCACTGCGTCATATTCCGGTTAGGGCAATTTGTCTGCCAATTAAATCGTGACTGGGATTCGAATCGAAATAGTGGAGGTAAAGCCCCTTGCTGCAATCATTGCGTGGTATTTCGGAATATGCGTCATTGCGTGCAGATCAATGAGGACAGGCCGTTTGGATTGTCGACATGTTGGACATCTGTCATGCGGACGACATATCTGACCTCAAATTCTCGTTACCGAAGTGAACGCTTAAATATTCGCACCCAAGTGTGGAGAAGCAGGGCAACGGAGCGACGGGAAAGCAGGTCATCGACTGCGTCCTTAGCGCGCTCGTCCCAAAGGCGATTGAACACTTCGACAATCTGGGGAGAGTAAGAGTTCGTTTGTCTGTCCACTAATTCACGTTTCACGCGAGTGTGTCGCCGGTAGATTCAGAAACGAATAGGACTCAAAAGAAATCGGTATGCGGACTGCGACAAACTAAGTGCAGACAATCGAAACTCAGCCGCGGGTGAGGCCCTGACGGAAAGAAAGCCTAGAGCGCGGACGGTGTCTAACGGGCTGGCACAACAAAGTCCTGGAAGATCCGAACAAAGCTCTACTTTCTGCAATCTGCATACGAACTACTTGGGAACTCTACCCATTCATTAGATGAAGTAGTTTTGTTGCGCCTGCGTTGGATTTCATTGCGGGCTCTCACAGCTGGCTCAGACCATTTCTTGATGGATCGCGCAACATTCCTGCCGAAACATGGCTGCGTCCAGTTATTTTGTTGATGAGGGATTTCACTTCATTCCCCTTCGAAGCTAGAACACTTTTTCGCTCTGCCATTGCGCGTTGAATTCCAAGTGGCGTGAGCACAGAATTGAGTTACATGAAAGACTGTGTGGAATCGAACTCTCGCACCGGGCTGCTATGTGGTAGGAGCGTCGGCAGACCGACACGATGAACATCATGCGGACAGTCTAGATCCATCACCTTGAAGTACTGCTCACGAGCCTTCCGCAGCACTCTGGTCGGGGCGGTAAACTCGATCGATCCCAACCCCCGCCTAGGGCCTGAATCAGCAATACCGTGCTCGCCATGCGGCGCCCAAGAATATTTACGGCGGCGACCTCATCTGCGAGAGCAGCACTCTGCGCGACAGTCACTTCGAGGTAGCTGGTGACACCGCCCTTATAACGTGTGACAGAAAGGTCGAGGGAATGCTGCGCCGCAACGACTGCTTCATCTTGTACCTTGGCCTCTTGCTCCAGAATTCTCACGCCCGCAAGGCTGTCCTCCACCTCTTGAAATCCGGAGAGAACGCTTTCGCGATAGGCAGCAACCTGATAGTCATACGCAGCTCGTGCCTGATCGTTTAAGGCGCGGCGTCGTCCTACATCGAAGACAGTCTCGGCGGCGGATAGTCCGAAGGACCAGAGACCACTCGGTCCCTGCAGCAGCGTAGTAATGCTCGAACTCTCAAATCCGCCGGCGGCGCCCAAATTAATGATAGGGTAATATGCCGTTTTGGCCACTCCGATCTGTGCGTTGGCGGCTGCGACGCGCCTCTCGGCTGCTGCGATGTCAGGCCGCCTTTCCAGCAGGCGTGAGGGGACGCTGACGGGAAGATCTGGAGGTGGTGCCGTCAGAGGCAGTTGAGGAACGCTGAAATCTGCCGGGGGCTTGCCTATAAGAATCGCGACTGCGTGCTCGTACTGCGCTCTGAGCACACCGACGTCGATGGCCGCTGCCTGCGTGGTTTGCAGCTGAGTTCTCGCCTGCTCGACATCTACTTCCGAAGCAACACCTCCGTGGAAGCGGCTGAGATTCAAATCCAGAGCTTCCTCGTACTGCTTAACCGTAGAGTTGAGCAACTGTTCCTCGGCATCGAGAGTGCGGGCCGCAAAGTAATCGACGGCCAGATCTGCTTGCAGGCTCAGCTTCACCGTTGCCAAGTCGGCCGCACTCGCCTGCGCCTGTTCTCGAGCTGCCTCGACCGAGCGTCGAACTCGTCCCCAGACGTCGGCCTGGTAGGAAAAATCGAAAGGCACTACAAAGTCATTGTAGGTAGTGCCACGCAAGCTCGGCGAGCCAGGATTATTCTCTGACACTCGCATCCGACTCGCAGCAGGTCCGGCAGTCACGGTGGGATAGTAGTCGGCCCGATAGTAACGTAGAGCAGCCCGCGCCTGTTGGTATTGTGCCTCGGCAGCCTTCAGGTTCTGGTTCGACACATTCACTTGTTGCTCAAGCGCATCGAGCTGCGAATCCTGAAATATCGTCCACCAGTTGCCCCCAAGGTTTTGATCATTCGGTTGGGCGGCCTTCCAATTCTTATCCTCTTTATATGCTGGAGGAATCGACGTTGGCGGGACGTGGTACTTCGGTCCGACCACACACCCGCTTAAGTGGAGCACAGCGACTGTGAGTAAACCTAAACACCGAGCCCTGCGCGCGCCTTCGTCGCCAATTTTCTTTTCACGGAACATTATTCGTCATCCCCTGATGTCCCGTCCCCCGGCAACGACGCCTGCACGATCTCGACTTCCTGGCCGGAGACAAGCGAGTCTGGCGGGTTGAGGATGACCTCGTCGTTCGCACTAAGTCCAGAAGTAATTTCTATCTCGTTGCCGAAATCGTGCCCCGGAATTACAGCGGTGAGCACAGTTTTTCCGTCTTTTACAACTCCAACCTTTAACCCCTGCGCCCGGAAGATGAGAGCATTTACCGGCAGAAGGTAAGTAGAGTTCTGCGTCGGAACTGCCAGATGCACTTCCGCGTAGGATCCGGTGAGCAACGTGCCTGCTGGGTTGTTTACGTCGACTTCGATCAGCAGCGTTCGCGTGGTTACGTTGATTGCATCCGCTGTTCGCACCAGCCTTCCTTGAAACTTGCGTCCGGGGAACTCCGCCAGAACGAGGTCTGCGGTCATCCCGACTCGCACGCCCTGTGAATACTCCTCGGGGACGTTCACGTATACGCGCAACGTGCCCGGCTGAACGATGTGGAAGAGATCGGTCTTCAAGTTACCGTTGCTGCCCGAGTTGATCAGGTCCCCGATGTCTGTGTTACGGGCGGTAATGACCCCGTCGAATGGAGCGTAGATCTCTTCAAACGACTGCAGCACCTGCAGCCGCTTCACGCTGGCCTGATTGGCCTCGACGATCGCAGCATTCGCGTTGTATGTGCCCACGGCATTGTCTACATCCTGCTGCGCAACGGCGTTGGTCTTGATCAGGCCCTGGTACCGGTTCTTGGTGATTTCGGCAAGAGCCAGGTTCGCCTTCGCGGTACTGAGGTTGCTACGCGCTTGTTCCAGTTGTTGGTCGACTTCCGGAGTTTCGATGACCGCCAGCAGTTGCCCTTGTTTAACCCGTGCTCCAATGTCGAAGTACCACTTCTTCAAGTATCCATCTGTACGTGCATAGATGGGTGACGTGATGAAGGGTTGGATATTTCCGGGCAGAACAATTTCCGCGGCAGGCTGGGCTTGCTTTGGGTTGACAACCGAGACAGCCGTTCGAGCTACCTGCACGGTTTCCGTCCGCAGCGCCGCGCGAGCCCTGACGCGTGACCAGATTCCGGATACTAATAGTCCCACTACAACCACTAGCGCAATTACGGGAGCCTCCCAGCGCTTGCGCGGACTGCTTGTGACCGCGCCATCTGATGGTTGGGTTTGCCCACTCGCCCTGTGTTCAGCTTCATTCGGATTCAGCATAAGAAACTCCGCATCGCTTAGACTCGGCACTAGCTTTTGGTTTGAGCAGGGCGCCGGCCTGCTTGTAGAACACTGAAAAATGTTGGGACAAAGAAAAGCGTAGACACGGTCGCAAACAACAATCCACCAATCACGGCTCGGCCCAAAGGAGCGTTCTGCTCGCCGCCATCGCCCAATCCCAGTGCCATAGGCACCATCCCGATGATCATGGCCAGGGCAGTCATCAGAACGGGACGAAAACGCGTAAATCCCGCTTCCAGAGCAGCTCTCACCGAGTCCATCCCCTCATCCATTTTCTCGGTCGCAAAGCTGACCACCAGGATGCTGTTGGACGTCGCCACGCCCATGCACATAATTGAACCGAGGAGGGCAGGAACGCTCAGAGTCGTATGGGTGATAAACAAAAACCAGGCAATCCCCGCGAGTGCGGCGGGAAGCGCGGAAATCATGATGAAAGGATCGAGCCAGGATTGGAAGTTAACCACAATCAGCAGGTACACCAACACAATAGCGAACCCCAACCCGCCGAGCAGACCAATGTAGGAGGAACGCATCGTCTGCACCTGCCCCCGAACCACCACACGGGAGCCGCGGGGCAGTTGGTGCTGTGCTGCGCTAATGATCTTGTCGATGTCGCCGGCAACTCCACCCAAATCTCGACCCACGACGGAACCAAAGATATCGATTACGGGAGCAACGTTATAGTGAGAAACAACCGCCATACCTGTTCCCCTCTGCAATGACACGAGGCTCGCCATGAGCGATGGTGGCGCGTTTGGGTCCGTGCCAGTGATCGGGATGTTTTCAAGGTCCTGCAACGTGTTGGTCCGGTATTGCGGCGTCTGGGTTGCGATCTCGTAGCTCACATGATTCTTTGGATCGACCCAGAAGGTGGGATTGTTCTGGAAACTTCCACTCAATGAGACTAGGAGATTTTGCGCGATGTCGCGGGCGCTGAAGCCAACTTCTTCCGCCTTCGTCCGTACGACTCGGAAACGAAGATAGGGTTCGTCGAAGGGCTGTTGAATTCGCAAGTCAGCCGTCCCCGGCACATACCTGATTTCCCGGAGCAGATTGGCGGCATACTGCTGATTTCCCTGCAGGTCATTTCCTACGATCTGAATGTCGATTGGAGCCGGAAGTCCGAAATTCAAAATCTGCCCAACCATGTCCGCCGGCAAAAATGCGAAGGACACGCCGGGAAATTGTTTGGGCAAGGTAAGGCGGAGCTGGTGAATATAGTCGTCTGTCGGATGATGGTTGGCAGGCAGCGTAACCAAAATATCGGCATCTGCAGTGCCAATCGGCGCCGAATTGCTGTATGAAAGGTTGATGCCGCTGTAGGGCAGGCCGATGTTGTCGATGATGCTCGTGATTTCGCCGGATGGCACCTGACTTTTGATCGACCTCTCCACCCGGTCGCAAAGGTTCGCCGTCTGCTCGATGCGCATGCCGCTGGGAGCGCGCATATGAAGCTTGAAGGAACCGCTATCCACCGCAGGGAAGAAATCTCGCCCTAGCCATGGAATCAGAATGACGAGAGATCCTACACAACACGCAATAAATGCAAACAAGAAGGCACGCTGGTGGCCGAGACAGGTCTGGAGCAGCCCGCGATAGCTGTGGCGGAATCGCTCGAAAGCGGCTTCAAAGCGCTTCTGCGCCCGCACCAAGGGATTCGCGCTGGCAGTGACCTTCTCGTCTTCCAGCCTGTCTCCCCGCAAGAGATACTTCGCCATGGTGGGCACAATTGTGCGAGAGAGAAAGTAGGATGCCAGCATGGCAAATACCACCGCCTCGGCCAGAGGCACGAAAAGATAGCGGGCCACCCCCGAGAGCAAGAACATCGGGGCAAACACGATGCAAATTGACAAAGTCGCCACGAAGGCAGGGGTCGCGATTTGAGCGGCACTATCGAGCACAACCGTGTCCATGTCCTTATCCGGCTCGGCCGCGCGGTTGCGGTTGATGTTCTCGACTTCAACCGTGGCATCGTCCACCAGAATGCCAACTGCAAGGGCGAGACCGCCCAGCGTCATGATGTTGATCGTTTCGCCGATCGCACTGAACGCGATGATGGAGGTGAAGATCGCAAGAGGAATCGAAGTAGCAATGATGAGCGTGCTGCGCCAGCTTCCCAGGAAAGTCAGTATCATCAAGGCAGTCAGGCAGGCTGCGATGAGAGTCTCGCGGACCACTCCACTGATAGCTCCGCGGACAAAAATTGACTGATCAGCCAAAGGCGTAATTCTTAGCTCAGGCGGTAGCGTAGTTAGAATCTGCGGAATAAGGGCCTTGACGCCGGCAATGACATCGAGTGTTGATGCGTTTCCGGCCTTCTGGATGGTCAGCAAAACTGACCGCTGCCCGTTCACGCGCACGATGTTGGTTTGCGGTGGAAACCCGTCGCGGACCCAGGCCACGTCCTTTATGTAGATGGTCGTGCTACCGATCGTCTTAATAGGAATGTTGTTAAGGTCAGCAATCGTTTGTGGCGCTGCATTCGGAATGGAGACATCGTATTCTCTGGACCCGATCTTGGAAGTTCCCGTCGGCAAGATCAAGTTCTGCAGGCTGATAGCATTCACGACGTCCAGCGCAGAAAGCCCCTTCGATTGCAGCGCAGTCGTGTTCAGATCCACCTGCACTTGCCGTGGTTTGCCACCATAGGGACGAGTGACCGAGGCTCCCGGAACCGTGATGAGTTGAGTGCGGATCTGATTCAGGGCATAGTCATTCAGTTGTTGCTCCGAAAGATTGGACCCAGAAAGGGCCAGTTGCAGGACCGGCACGCTTGAAGCGCTATAGGCGAGGATGAGTGGAGGCGTGGTTCCTGGAGCCAACTGCTTGAGCTGGGTTTGGGAAACGGCGGTGATCTCAGCGATGCCCTGCTGCACATTCGCGTTCGCCTGTAGA
>JASHQK010000685.1 GCA_030039195.1 Candidatus Sulfotelmatobacter sp. | reverse complement strand
GCACGATCGTCGGAGGCAATTTCGGAGCGTCTTCCGTACCCTCCAACACCGTAAATCCGGTGCAGCAATTCGCATCCATATCGAAGCCGCCGCGCTGCCCCCACGGGCCCTCCCAACCGAACGCGCGAATCGAGCTGTATATGATGCCGGGCCGAATCTTTGCCATGGCGTCGGCGGAGAATCCCATTTCCGCCAATTTCCGTCCACGATAATTCTCCACAAAGACATCGGCACCTTTTACCAGTTGGGTGGCTTTTTCTCGCGAGGCAGTTTTTTTTAGATCCAACCATGCAGAGCGGAACCCTGTCGCAGTGTCAACCCACAGAGCGTCGTATTCGAATTCTGGCGTCGCGAAGTGCAGAACCTGCGCACCTTGCTCCGCCATTGTGCGACCGACCACCTGGCCTGCAATTACGTGGGTGTTTGACGCGACTTTGATCCCAGACAGTGGACGCATCTGGTCCCGGAGCGGTGGCAGTTCTGGATCGCTATCGCCGATCTTGATGATCTCGATCAGCGGTGTTTCCGAAAGCAGTTTTCCTTGGGGATGTTTCAACCACTCCTCAGGCGTCCGACACATCGAACCGATCATGCCTCTTGACGCGGCTTCATCCTCCAGATCCAGCGCATTCCACTGCGCAATCGCATTGCCGACCGATTTCGGATTCAGGTTACACTTCAGGAGCTCCAGCCATTGCGGAACGCTCATGGGATAGGCAGCAGTCGGAAGGTACCAGCGGTCGTCCCGCGTCGGGTAGATCCCGAACGACATCGGGTTGACTCGCGGATCGCCGAATTGCAGTTGATATTCGATACCGCCGAGTTTCGGGACGTAAGCGACCAGCGGATTGATGTGGCCTACAGCAGTTCGTAGATCGACTGAGAGATCCTGCGTTTCGCCGCCGCGCATCCGGTAGAGGATTTGCGTAGCCGCCGCAGCGCCCATCATGGCCAGACTCATGATGGCACCAAGCCTGTGCTTGCTCGGCAGAATCGGGTCTTCGCCCGTGAAATTTATCGAGCCGCCCGTGTCTTCGGGGCGGAGTTGCACTGCTTTCAGCAGTTCATTGAATGCGGCTTTGATATCGAACTTTGTTGGGTCATCGTGATCCGACAATGTCATGATTTTCTCCTACCTTTCGGTGCCCGCTTGACTCAGGGATCGATCCTCTCCGTAAGGAGCCTGAGCAAGAAGAAGCAATCTGCGCGCCAGTCGCAAGTCTGTGAAAATTCAGCATCGCGTGGATTCAATCGCGGCAACTCTTCGTCGTTTGACAAAGACCGGTTCAGATTCATTGGCGGAACATCAATCGAGAGCGTTTAGGAGGGACGTTCTGGCAGAGAAAGGAAGTGAAAGCGCATGCGTGAGTCAATGGAGAATATGGGTTAGGACTGGATTAAGGTGGAAGGGGAAATAGCGTTCGCGATTCAAAGGTAGTCGGTGCGTGCTACAACGGACGCAGCGGTATATTCAGTTTGCGAATGCGGTGGGCCAAGGTTGTCCGCTTCATCCCCAGTCGCGCGGCGGCGCCACTCGGTCCGCCGATCACCCAGTTGGATTCCTTGATCGCCTGCATGACGTGTTCGCGCTCCATTTCTTTGAGAGTGCTCCCTTTCGAATTGGGGATGCGCACAGACGCTTCCTTCAGCTCTCCTAGTGGAGGGCAGAGCGCCGAATCCTGCGACATGATTACTGCTCGCTCAATAAAGTTCTGCAACTCTCGGACATTACCCGGCCACACATAATTGGTAATGTCTTCCATGGCTTGAGGGGAGATCGTCTCGATCTTACGGTTCATTCGCTTCGCATATTTCTCGACATAATGACGCACCAACAGCGGGATGTCCTCTCGGCGCTCCCGCAAAGGGGGCAGCGCCAAAGGAAAAACATGCAGCCGATAGAACAAATCGCTCCGGAATTCGCCGTCTTCTATCATCTGGCGCAAGTCACGGTGGGTCGCAGCTACGATGCGCACATCCACCAGCTGGGTATGCGTGCTGCCAAGTCTTTCGAATTCACGTTCTTGCAAAACTCGCAGCAGCTTCGATTGCACTTCAAGCGGAATATCACCGACCTCGTCCAGAAAAAGCGTTCCCTTATCGGCGACCTCGAACCGTCCGGCTTTGCGCATCAGAGCGCCCGTAAAGGCACCTTTTTCGTGCCCGAAGAGTTCGCTTTCCAGCAGTCCAGACGGAATGGCCGCACAGTTCACCTTGATGAAGGGACGATCGCGCCGGGCGCTCAGGTTGTGGATCGCACGAGCGACAAGTTCCTTTCCCGTGCCTGTTTCTCCCTGAATCAATACGCTGGAGTCTGTCGGCGCCACGATCTCAAGCAGCCGAATCATGCGCTGAAGCCGGGAGCTTTTGCCAACGATCCCTTGGAACTTCCAATCGCTTCGAATTTCAGGTTCGAGCCGAAGATTGGCTTGCCCAGCATCAACGGTCAGTTCACTTCGCTCTTTTTCTGTCGTTTCTGATTCCCTTGACGCCAGATCGGATATCTGGACTGGCGGAGTGTTCATGAAGGGCGCCAGCGGTCTAGGCGCAAATTCTGCGATGCTCATATTCGTTCCCCCACAGTCGATGAATGGATCTCCTGCCGGCCTCAGTTTCCGCTGCTTCGGCTCGACAGGTTTAGCCTCATAGTGGATTATCCCGGCCGAGCAAACAAACCTAATTCGAGCCCCCCAGAGCTCACTCGATGAGATTGCCGAGACATCCCACTTTTTAGCGAGTCGTCCAAACAGGAGCACACGAGTACTATGATCCCTAAGAAGTGGGGCCCCACCAAAGCAGCCGGCAGGCGACAATGTCGTTCATTTTCGATTTGAATTACGTGGTTTAAGTTTCCCTGTAACTTCATTCGGGTGGCGGAGTGCGGCTGTCGATGAACCGAAACCAGAACTCGAAATTCGTGCCGTTAGCCTTTCCCGAAAACCAAACGTTAAGACAGCCTAAAACACGTGATATCACGGACGGGGCAAGAAATCAGATCGGAAAGGATAACTTGGGCACGTCTGCGGCTCGAGGGCAGCGTGTTCTTTTTCAACTGGAACTGCTTGTACCGTTCCTGAGCATTTTTTTTCTGTATTGCACGAACCTGGCAGCAATCGATCCCCATCAGCCAATTACTCAGATGCATCACACCGCTTGGGGCGCAAAAGAAGGAGTGATCGGCGAAGTCCTTGCGATCGCGCAGACTTCAGATGGATTCATCTGGGTAGGCACTACGGCTGGCCTGCTGCGTTTTGACGGTTCTGAGTTTGAGCGTTACAAGCCAGAGGTTGGCTCATTCCCGCAACCCAGTTGGGTCAGCGCACTTCTGGCGACACCGGACGGAGGTCT
>JASHQK010000684.1 GCA_030039195.1 Candidatus Sulfotelmatobacter sp. | reverse complement strand
CCTGCCACGGGTGACGGTGCAGTTGCCAATTTTCAATGAACAGTATGTCGTCGAGCGGCTGCTCGAAGCCACCTGCAAGCTCAACTATCCGCGGGAGAAGCTCGACATCCAGCTCCTCGACGATTCCACCGACGAAACCGTCGCTGTCGCCCGCGCTCTGGTCGAACGCTACGACTCGCTCGGACATCCGGTCACATACCACCATCGCAGTAATCGCGCCGGCTTCAAGGCAGGCGCTCTCGCCGAGGGATTGAAAACGGCCAAGGGCGAATTCGTTGCCATCTTCGACGCCGATTTCACTCCTCCCGAAGATTTTCTGCTGCGCACGGTTCATCACTTCACCGATCCCAAAATCGGCATGGTACAGACGCGCTGGACGCACATCAATCGCCATTATTCGTTTCTGACCGAGGTTGAGGCCATCCTGCTCGACGGACATTTTGTGCTCGAGCACTCCAGCCGCGCCCGCACCGGCCTGTTTTTTAATTTCAACGGCACCGCCGGATTGTGGCGACGCAAGGCCATCGACGAGGCCGGTGGCTGGCAGCACGACACGCTGACCGAAGACACCGATCTTTCCTACCGCGCACAACTGAAGGGATGGAAATTCATTTATCTGCAGGATGTCGAGTGTCCCGCTGAGTTGCCCGTCGAAATGACCGCGTTCAAGACCCAGCAGGCGCGATGGGCCAAGGGATTGATTCAGACCGGGAAGAAGATTCTGCCCCGCGTCCTGCGCAGCGACGCACCTCTGCACAACAAGATCGAAGCCTGGTACCACCTGACCGCGAACATCAGCTATCCGCTGATGATCATGCTATCGGTGCTTCTGTTGCCCGCCATGATTATCCGCTTTTATCAGGGCTGGTTTCAGATGCTCTACATCGACCTGCCGCTGTTCATGGCCTCAACATTTTCCATCTCCAGCTTCTATCTCGTTTCGCAGCGCGAACTGTTTCCGCGCAGCTGGCCGCGCGCCCTGATTTATCTCCCGTTCCTCATGGCTCTCGGCATCGGCCTGACCATCACCAACACCAAAGCCGTCATCGAAGCCCTGATCGGAAGGCAGACCCCATTCGCGCGCACTCCGAAATATCGCGTGGAATCGAAGCAGGACAAAATCGGAAAGACGAAATACCGCAAGCGCCTGGGGTGGGTCCCATGGCTGGAATTACTGATCGGCGCCTACTTCGCACTTACGGTCTATTACGCCATCGACAATGAAAACTACATCACCGTGCCCTTCCTGCTTTTGTTTGTTGTCGGTTATTGGTATACGGGCCTGATGTCGCTGCTGCAAGGCCGGTTCAGCCGCCCCTCCCTCCGCACCGCCAATCACACCAAACCCTTCCCGGTCGGCGTCTAGCTGCTCCCACACACGATTCGTATCAGGACGCAACCGGCACACACGGTTCGTATCGGGGCATGCCTTCAGGCATGCCGCTAGAGACCTCGAAATTTCACCGCGGCTTTAGCCGCTGCACAGCACTCTTCTGTTCTTCTCCCCGCTGATTTAAAATCCTGTCGCAAAACGAACCTCCGCGCCGCCCTAACCCTCAGAGGAGGATCCCATGTCGCGCCGCAAGATATTCCACCTTTCCCTCATCGCGTTTCTGGGGTTTTCTCTGAGCTGCGGCTCGGCCCACGACTCCGACGAATATTACGTTTTCATCGCCGCCAACCTGCAGGTTCCTTACTGGAAGACGGCTGGCGCGGGATTCACCAACGCCGCCGCGCAGATGAAAGTGCGCTCCGATTTCGAGGGCCCGCAGACGTATGATCCCAACGCGGAAAAAGAAGCGTTCGATCGCGCTGTGCAGAAAAAAGCCACCGGCATTCTGCTCGGCGTCACCGATCCGGCCGTGCTCCGCGACAGCATCGATAAAGCCATCGCCGCCGGCATTCCCGTGGTCACCATCGACTCCGATGCTCCGGCCAGCAAGCGCCTCTTCTTCATTGGCACCAACAATTACCAGGCCGGATTCACCGGCGGCCAGCGCCTGGCGCAGGAATTGCACGGTAAAGGCAACGTGGTCGTATTTACCATGCCCGGCCAGCCGAACCTGCAAGACCGCCTGCACGGATACAAAGAGGCGCTGGCGCGCACGCCCGACATCAAGATCACACGCGTTGTCGATATTCAGGGCGATCCTCGCATCGCCTTCGACACCACCACTGAGATCATCGGCAAAGAGAAAGATAAAGTCGACGCCTTCGTCTGCCTGGAGGCGCAGTCGGGAAAGGAAGTCGCTAGCGTCCTCAACAGCTATCACGTGACCGGAAAGACCGTCATCGCTATGGATACCGACGCGGAAACTCTCGACTGGATCAAGAAGGGCGCCATCGCCGCAACCATCGCGCAGAAACCCTACACCATGGCATTCGTCGGCCTGCAGATGCTCGATGGCCTGCATCATCACAGGCCTGCTTCACTCGAGGAAGACTGGTCCAAAGACAGCTACGCGCCCATTCCAGCCTTTGTCGACACCGGTTCCGATCTGATCGACAAATCCAACGTGGACGCGTTCCTCCAGGTCGGAAAAAATCTCTCCGCAACCCAGTAATTGTGCTGGCTCGTCGTTGGGCACTTACTTGTCATCCTGAGCGGCTGTCTTTGCCGCGAAGGACCTATGCAGTCTTGCTTGGCGTCATCAAACCGCAGCAGGTCCTTCGCTTCGCTCAGGATGACAAGATGTTTGCCTTACCCCCGGGCCCCTGGCTACGAAATATACTCCCGTATGTACTCATCCTTCGTATGCGCCAGTTGGTGAATGTCGCCGTCGAAGATCACTTTCCCATCCCGCAGAATCAGAAAGCTCATGGGCACATCGCAGAACTGGCCGCGCGGCAATGCTTGCAGCTGATTGGTCTTCGGATCGAACTGGTGCGTCGCCATCGTGAACGCATCCTGCAGACGATGCGTAACCAGCAGGGAACTGCTCTTGTACACGTCGCGCTGCTTCATGATCAGCTCGATGATCGTATTCGACGTCACCGGATCCAGCCCGCCTGTCGGTGAATCATAGAGAACCAGCTCGGGCTCTGTAATAATCGCCCGCGCGATCGCGACTCGCCGCCGCATGCCTCCGGAAAGTTCTGAAGGAAACATATTGACGGTATGTTCCAGTTCCACAAAGCGCAGCGCCTCTCGCACTCGGCGGTCGGTCGCTTCATCGTAAACGCCTTGCTCCTCGATCAGCCGGAAGGCAACATTTTCGGCTACCGTCAGCGAATCGAACAGCGCCCCTTCCTGAAACACCATGCCCAGGTGGCCGCGCAGGGGAAACAGGTCTTTCTCGCGTATGTCGTTGATATCGTTTCCCAGCACGTTGATCCGGCCCGCATCCGGGCGCAGCAGTCCCAGCGTCAGCTTCAGGATCGTGCTCTTTCCCGATCCCGCCACTCCAAACATTGCTTTCGTCTCTCCCAGTGGAAGCCGGAACGAAACACCCCGCAGCACCTGGTTGTCTCCAAACGCGAGATGCACGTCTTCGAACACAATGGCGGGGGCGTGCGGCGGCGGAACATTTTCTAAAACGCATTCCGTAGGCAACGTAGGAGCTGACATGACTACCTGTAAGAGAGCACAGCCATCAACAGTTTCGTAACCAACAGATCCACGATAAGGATAAAAACCGAGGTGGCCACGACCGCCTGCGTGGTAGCGCGGCCCACGCCCTGTGTTCCTCCGCGCGAGTTCATTCCGTAATAACAGCCCACCGTGGCGATGATGAACCCGAATATCACCGGCTTGATCAGCCCCATGAACACATCTTGAAACACCAGCGACTGCCACGCGTTGTGCAAGTATTGGCTCGCATCCAGGGTGAGAATCAGCTTGGCGATGAACAATCCGCCAACTATTCCCACCAGATCCGAGATGATCGTCAGAAAGAAAAGCATGAACACCGTTGCTGTCACCCGCGGTGTCACCAGCTTCTTCATCGGATCGGTGCCCAGCGCGCGCATGGCGTCGATCTGCTCTGTCACCACCATCGATCCCAGTTCGCTAGCCATCCCCGAAGCGTTGCGCCCCGCAACCATCAATCCTGTGAGCACGGGGCCTAACTCGCGCACCATGGAAGTCGAAACCAATTGTCCGATCAGCGTGATCGAACCAAAACGTTCCAGTGTGTTCGAAGTCTGCAACGCCAGCACGCCGCCGGTGAAAAATCCGGTCAGCACCACAATCGGCAGCGATCCCCAGCCGATCAGGTCGGCCTGCTGCACCATATCGGCGACATACAGCGGCTTGCGGAAGATATTGGCGATCGATTGAACAGCGAGCCGCGTGTATTCCTGGACCGAGAGGACCCTTTCCTTCGCGATTTCTGTGGGCGAGATCAGTTCCATGCCATTCGCGCACTCGACGCAGCCATTCCTCATTATTCAGGATGGGCGTTTCCACTATAACAAACGCACACCTTGTCACGAGTCAGAGCGAAACTCCTGAGTCAGCCAAACAGCCGCATCAGTCCGGTCGCCGCGATATCCGGCGAAATATAACTCGCCGCCCGTCCCGCATTGCGGCTGAGGGCTTCGGCTGCCATGTATCCGCTGCGCACTGCGCCTTCCATGGTCGCCGGCCAGCCGGTCGCAGTCCAGTCTCCGGCAAGAAACACGCGCGGCCACGCGGTCGCGGCTCCAGGACGGTGCGCATCGATTCCCGGCCTGGGCGAATACGTTGCGTTAACTTCTTTGATGACGGTTGACTTCACCAGATTGGCTTCCCGCGCCTCCGAGAAGAATTCCCGCACTTCGGCGAGCGCCAGATCCACGATTTCCCCGCGCGATTTCTCAATCAGCGTCTTCGACGAGCTGACCACGAGCTCGACGTAGCTGCCATTTCCGAGCTGAGAGTGGCCCACCCTTGCGCCGTTGGCAAGGGCGGGGGCCTCCGTGCGCATCGGCTGCAACCGCGATTTGTGAAACATCCACTGGATGGTGCGGTCCAGCAGCACCGCGTGATCGAGATCGGAAATCTGCCGATCGAACCAGAGATGTATGCCGGTGATCGGAGAATTTTCGAAGTGGCTGATCTTTTCGCGTAACTCCAGGCTCTCGGGCGCCTGGGGTAACACTCGGGCCAGCGCATCGAAGGGCAACGCAGCGATCAGATAATCAAAGCTCGGCTCCGAATCCGCCACGCGGACCCGCACTCCTGATTTCTCCGGCGCGAAACCCTCCAGCGGACAGCGAAAGTGAATCTCGCCGCCGCGCGCTCGCACATAATCTCCCGCAGCGTTATACAAATCCGTTAGCGGAATCATGGGCACGCCCATGTGCCGCGCCAGCGGAGACTTCATCGATTCCCGCACCACCTGCGCCGCCGCCGAAATCGAAATGCGCTCCAGCTCCTCGCTCAGCGCGCTGACCAGGATCGGCCGCCAGAAGCGCGCCACCGCGGTCTTCGTCTGCCCATGCTCTGCCAGCCACTCCTGGAACG
>JASHQK010000683.1 GCA_030039195.1 Candidatus Sulfotelmatobacter sp. | reverse complement strand
CACGACTGGAATCTCTGGCCAGATGAATTTCACGGTCCACCCATAAAGAACTGATAGAAATCGCTACCATTTATTCTTCTCTCGAAAGCATTAGCGACGATCACCAATGTTCTTTTTCTCGCGCAGACGCGCATTGCCCGTTCTGCTTGGGAAGTGCATTCACTCAAGAGGACCACAGAGTGCGAAGTCTGTAATTCTTGCCAGTAGTCCATTCCAACACAGACGTTAATGATAGCGGCTGAGATCCTTGGATACTGCGGGACCGAAGATTAACTACACGGGCCTTCTTTAGTCTGGAGGATCGATTGATGGATTCGGGACTCATCACCCGAGCAAAAGAATGGAGGGACGCAGATGAAAAGATTCAGAGCATTTCAGTTGGCCACCGCAGTAGTCCTGCTCGGGTTGTCGGCCTGGGCGCAGGAATTTCCTCGAGTCGAAGTGGGAGCAGATTACTCCTATGCTCGCTTTGCTCCCAGCTCTGCCTATACCCAAGGCCACAGCCTGAATGGTGGAGGCGGCTCACTGGTTGTCAATATCAACGAGTACCTTGGCATCAAGATGGATCTGCAGGGATTCCAAAGTACAACCAACACTTTTAACATTCCACAGAATCCAGTCTTTCCGGGAGGTGCGAGCGGTAAAGTGTCTGGTGATCTGTTCACGTACCTGTTTGGCCCGATAATCAAGGTTCGTGCGCACGGGTTCCACCCGTTCGGCGAACTGCTGTTCGGTGCGGCTCACTCGAACGTGTACGGAAATGCCTTCAAGCAGATTTGCCAGCCGATCGCAGGAACTTGTTCGTTCAGCAAGTCCCCAGCCGACGATGCATTCGCGATGGACTTTGGTGGGGGAGTCGACATCCCGTTGGGCAAAACAATCGAATTCAGGCCAGTGGAGATTGGTTACCTCCTGACCCGGTTCACGAACCAGTTCTCAAACACGAACCAGAACAATTTCCGTTATTCAGCCGGTCTTGTGTTCAACTTCGGGCATACAAGCTACTGATTTTCTTAGCGTTCGACGAGGGACCCGGTGTCCCACGGATTCTCTTGCTGCCGGAGAAGGAGGGTTGATCGGGTGACCGAGACTCAAGAGGGGTGGTTGTTCGAGAACTCCAGCTAGAATTCTCAGCGACGGCCACCCATTGTGTCTCTTAACCACGCGGAACACATGATTGTGATGCATTTTTCATCAATTTTGGAGGGATGACCAAAAACCGGCACGGTACCAGTGCGAGGAGTCTGAACGTGTGGTACCATCTGTGGCGAGCCGTCTGGAGTGAGCGCCGCAAATGGCCGGGAACCGCTTTGCACCTGCCGTATTTTATCTCATCAGTTTAGTTGCTACCCTCTTTACATCCTTCCCAAGTTTTTCGCAGTCGGTTGGCCAACCGAACGTGCCTCTGCGCCGTAGTGTAGGCATCGGTGGCCCGCGTGCCGCATCCCTTCGCGTCTCGGTTGATCTTGTTCTGGTACCCGTGACAGTGACTGATGCATCAAACCATCCTCAAACAAATCTTACTCGAGATGATTTCAAGATCTACGATGGCGAACAACTCCAACAAATCCGGTACTTCTCCAGCGAAGACGGCCCAATTTCTGTAGGCTTGCTGTTGGACGTCAGCAGCAGCATGCACGACAAAATTGAGACAGAGCGCGCCGCGCTCGACCAGTTCTTCCGGAACGCGAATTCGGAAGACGATTACTTCGTGATCACTTTCAACAATCGACTGCACGTCCTGTCAGAGGTGACCCAGTCGACAAATAGCATTCAAACTGAGCTTGGTCTGGTGCAACCGAGCGGGTCTACGGCATTGTTGGATGCGGTGTATTTGGGTATTTCCAAACTGCATACTGCGAAGTATCCGCGGCGTGCGCTTGTGATAATCAGTGATGGCGGAGACAATTCCAGTCGCTACAAACTGAGAGAAATTAAGAGCATTGTGGCGGAATCCGACGTCATGCTTTACGCAATTGGCATATTTGATTCCACTCCGTTCAAGAGCTTTGAAGAGGCGATGGGCAAACGCTGGCTGAGCACAATGACAGATGTATCTGGCGGCCGTACCAGCACGATTCAACAGGTATCGAAGCTGCCGGAAGAATGTGCCGAGCTTAGCCGTGAGCTCCGCACCCAGTATGTCCTCGGGTATGAGCCGCGCAGTCGAACTACATATGGAAAATGGCATAAAATCAAGATTCTGGTTACGAATCCATCCGACGCACGACCACTCCATTCCTACTATCGTAAGAGTTACTACGTGCCGAACCCGTGAGTGATTTCGTGTGATCATGGCCTCTCTCAGCTAGATTTGCGCGACGACGGGTGGAGCGAGCTGTCACTTTCCCCAGTGGTGAGGCAATTCCTCAGAGTCTAAGGTACTGGATGCTGCGTTGTGTCCAGTCGCCCACAACATTACGCGGCCAAGGTGTAAGTGCATGTTCTCCGGCATCGGCACCCAACCAGCGTCGCGTCTACAAGGGAGGACTGAACCCGGGAAGACTGCACTTGTCGTGGGACCCGATCCGCGGTTGGCGTCCGAACTAGCGCAAATTTTGCCGGGCTGGCAAGTTCGACGCACGGCGAACAACCTGAGCGCGTTGGAATTGGTCAAAGGGCAGACATTCGATCTTGTAGTAACCGGCGAGGACACTTCGGGGAGCGCTGATATTCAATTGTTGCGGAAAATTCGCCGTATCAGACCGCATCTTCACTTGGTCATTCTTACGACCGAAAGCACAACCTCCGATGTAATCGACTCGATGCGCGAGGGAGCATTCAGCTATTTTTCCAGGCCTTTCTCGGCAGACGCGTTTCGTGAAATGATTCGTCTCGCCGCCGAAGGCCCTTGCTGGGATGACGGTATTGAGATTCTGTCGGCCACCCCCGAGTGGATCCAGCTGTTTGCTCGATGCGATCGCAGCACTGCGGATCGCCTCTTACAGTTCTTCCACGAAATCATCGATCTGCCACAGCCAGAACGCGAGAACGTCGCTGTCGGATTTCGCGAGATGCTCTTGAATGCAATCGAGCACGGAGCGCATTTTGATCCAACTCAGTTCGTGGAGATCTCCTACCTTCGTGCTCGTCACGCTGTAATTTGCCGCGTGAAAGATCCCGGAGAAGGATTCTCCATGGAGGAGGTTAAGCACGCAGCTGTGTCCAATCCACCGGATGACCCCCTAAGACATCAAGCGTACCGCGACGCAGCAGGCCTCCGGCCTGGCGGATTCGGCCTGCTCATGACACGGAGCCTGGTCGATGAGCTCCTCTACAATGAGCGCGGCAATGAAGTGCTATTGATCAAGTATTTAAAGGGTGCCGGTACGCAGGCTTGATGGCGTCCATAGCGTCGGTGATCGGAAGCACGCGCACCGCTGCGACCGTTCAAGACAGTGAGTCTGCTTCTCCTTGTCTCCTTTCAACTCTCGAATCATTTCGATCCATTATCCATACCCCCTCGGCACTGACACTGTTGACAGTGTCTGAAGGATGCCGCGAGCCCTAAGCTGACTATGATGAGAAGATCCCACTCGTAACCTTAAGGGTCCATTCCGAGGTGCGTATGCACAGATTTTCCTTCGTGTTCTTGCTGTGCACCGTTTCTGTTTCCGTATTCGCACAAACCACGCCCAAACTCAAGTACCTGCCGGGAACAGTCATTGCTGTTGAACGCCACGAGGAAACGGATCCGGCCGTCACGCAAACTCGATACGACGTAACCGTGCAGATCGAAGATACGGTTTACGTTGTTCTCTATGCGCCTCGGTATGGGATGAATACAGTCGAATATTCGGTTGGTATTGAGAAGCTATTCGGCGTCGGAACGGACGCGCTGATATTACCCGGTAGGGATGACCGCCAAGAAGAGTTGCCAATACTCCTGACGAAGAAGCTTCCGCCGAGGCCTGCGATCGACTGGTCAAAAGCTCCTGGGCAGTACTTCAGCATGAAGATGAAGAACCTCACAACCAGTCTCAATCTCACCGACGACCAGCAAGCAAAAGTCAAGCCAATTGCGGAACAGGAAGCAGCCGAAGCATCGAGCGTGATCTTTACTCCCGTGGTTTCCCGAAAAGAGCGATTGGGCCAGTGGGAAAAGATTATCCGGAAATCCGATGCGAAGTTGAAAACTATTCTTACGGACGCGCAATGGCAGAGGTTGCTGGAGATTCGCAAGGACCAAAAGCGTGAGCTTAGGGGTCTGATTGCGAAACAAGACAAAGCAGGGGTCAAATGAAAGCACCTGTTGTCAGGTGCCATTTGACGATTTAATCAAAGATTCGCCAGTTGACGTTCGGCGGGAGTTGCCCCCGATCGCAAGTAGAGCGCGGAAAATCGTGGCTAGTTGTGTGCCCGGAAATTTGCAATTGGGCGACGGACTATGCTAATTGGGTCGTTTCGCATTAGACCACCCGTGCATCTAGCACGCCGCTTATCACTTCGATCAGATCCGTCTGTGCGGTTGCTTTCGCAACGTACCCACTCCCGCAAGCACGAGCGGCCGACATTTCTTTTTCGTCGGCGTTCTGCGCCAACAAAATCACTTTTGTGCTCGGGCACAATCGGCGAATAGCTCGGGCAACCGTTATTCCGCTGAAACGCGGCAGCGAAGTATCAAGCAAAATGAGGTCGGGCCGCAGGTCGAGGGTTTTTTGGGCGGCATCCAAACCGTTGGACAACTCGGCGACAATTTCGAAACGTTCCTCAGCCGTAACTATGTTACGGAGATAGCTCCTCCACCGTACAGAATCGTCTGCTAATAGGACACGAATTGTCGATGTTGACAGCGCGTTGTTAGCAGCGTCTGGCATGAGATGCCTTATCTCGAAGATGGTCGTACCGAGACCGACGCTCTGGCTGGGTGAGCGGCACACAACGTCGCTGTGGAACCCACACTCCGCAATAGATCGGTCCTCTAATTTTCCCAAAACAAAGAAGCAAAAACACTGTCAATTATTACAGTCGATCAGTTCGGGGAACAGTTCCGAACGCCACTCATCCAGCCTGGGAACCTGGGTGAAGAGTTCGGATTGCCCGACGAGCTACCGGCCTTGCCTATTGCGGTCAGCAGTCCATAGGCGAACGTCGCTTGCTGGAATGGGACACGCTTGAGTCGCCTTGTCGGTAGTGTTCTGAGACAGGTATACCGTTTGGGATGGAAATGCAATGCCGGTACCCGTTTGCTGAACAATGTCTCTGATGCTGAAAAGCAAGTCTTCCTGGACTTCGAGGAAGCCGCTCCAGTCGGGAGCAAAGACATAGCTGAAAATTTCCATGTCTAGCGAAGACACACCAAACCGGATAAATCGGACGCGCACGGAAGCAGAATCGACGCTGGGGTGTTCGTCTAGAAGATTGCGGACTCCGGCCAATATTGAACGCAGTTGATGGTTGGTGGTTTCGTATAGCAACCCGATTGTCGGATGAAACCAGAATCTGTCCCGCGCTGAAAGCGTTTCCAGCCTCATGCCGGCGATTTGACTGTTGGGCACGCTTACAAGTGTGCGATCGAGCGTTAGAATACGGGTCGAGCGAAGGCCGACGTCGGTCACCGTACCCACCACATCGCCGAGGTTCAGAACGTCTCCGACCCGCACTGCCTTGTCGGCGATCAACGAGACACCAGCAATAACGTTTTCAAGAGTCTTCTGCGCCGCCAGGGCAACCGCGATACCGCCGACCCCAAGTCCGGCCAACGCGGCGGTGATGTTTACACGAAAGTGGTAGAGAATAACCAGTACAGCGGTGAAGCACACGAGCAGGTCAACCAATCTGCGAACCAACCGCAAAACGGCAGCAGACCCACTCAATTTTTGAGTCCGTTCCAGCAGATAATGCTCAATCCAACTAGTCAGCAGCAGCAGCATCCACGTGCAGCCTGCAATTGCAATCAGCACTGAAACTGTGGACCAGAACTGGCGCGCCAACAGCGGGAGAGGAATTCTTGACAGCAGCCAGTAAATGAATATCGCAATCAGCAGCAGGCGAATCGGCTGCGGCAAGATGCGCGTTCTATTTATTCGCGTGCCTCGGGGAAGTCGTCCGAGCACGAAATTTGCGCCCCAGCTAACAAGGCGATTCAATCCCCACGTGAAGAAATAAAGCGCTGGCAAGCCTACAAAGACTGCAAGCCATTCGAAAAGAGGAATTGCCGCCAATTTCGTGGTAAACAGGAACCGCGGCAGATATTTCTCGATTGGAGATTCATTCAGCTCTTTATAAACCTCCGGGACCGATGTGAGGCTCTTGCTGGAGAAAACCCAGACCTTCCCAAACTTCCCCCGGTCCACGCGTTCGACCGTGATGTCGAGATCACCTTTGGTGGTCGTGATAGTCCCGACCAAGTCCTGATCTGGGTTGAGCGGATCTTGCAGAGAGCCTTCAGGCAAATCACTGATGTGGTTAAGCCGAGCAGGAAGGCGCGTGTCCAAGACCATGGCCAACTCGCGTGCCAATTTCTGCGCGGCGTCCTCTCGCAAAGGAGTGTTCAGGTAGAGCGCCGCAAGCTCAGCATTGCCACTGCGTGCGGCTTTCAGAAAGCCGATTACAGTACCCCGTGGAGTAATACGGCCGAGCGGATCTTTTGGCGCTTCAGGGGGTGCCTCCGCCTTAGCAGACTGAGGAACCGCAACCCGGGATAAAGTCGCGGGGCAATAAAGAAAAGGCAGCGAAAGAATCAGCAAAGTCCTGGCGAATCGCGCCGAGCAGAAAGTGCTCTTCGCACGTAGAGGCAGAGGTTCTCTAGCCATCTTGTAACCTCGCGTCCCACCAAATGAGAGTGCCGTATTGTCGACAGACCTGCGCCGATCCCCTCCCCCGAGTGAGACCGGCACAAGGTCTTACGCCAGATTTATAGTGCTTCAGGAAGTAGCAGGTCGTTTTCTTTTCCACCACTGGCATTTGTCACAGGGCTACAGGATTCGATTCGAAGAAACGGTCCTAGTTCACAGGTCCCGGCGTTGTTTGTCTTAGTCGACTTGAGTCAGTGTGATTTTAGAGATTGATTCTGCCGTGAACTGTAGGACATAGCCAAGGTGTGATCCGATCAGCGTAGCCGATGGGCGAGTGACTCGTACCAAACTAGCTGCGCAAGAGTGGATGTACCAGTTTTTTAAAGTCTGTGCCCTGTTACCATTTACAGTTCCCCGAACCGAAACACACGCTTCTACTTGCCTCGCTCGCGCTGTCCATGCTCGAACACCACTCTTGCTGACTCAACTAAACCACCAAGCAAACGAAGGAGGAGATTATGTGCGCCAAGATTGCAAAGGAAGTTTATGTGCAAATGCTCAGTGAGCTCCGCCATGGCACCGAGCGAACGACAAAACTCTTTGGTGAGATCAGTCAAATCGCGCAAGACCCAGACATCAGAGAAGCACTGGAGGCCCGTGTTTTTGTCTCCAACAAAATTCTCGATGCCATCGATGAGTGTTTCAAACTTATGGGTGAGCAGCCGGCGAAGGTCAGTAGCCACCTCCAAGAAGTGTTTGCTGAAGACTTTCGTAAGGAACTCGCCGAAATACAGAACCCAGTTGCCCGGCGCCTCTTTATTCTGTCAAAGGCCAGCCAACTGGTTCACTTCCGGGTCGCTGAGTACAAAGCGCTAATCGCCGCCGCCGATCTCTCGGGCCACTACGGCGTCGCAGTGCTGCTTGATAGTTGCCTGGCCGATACCGTGGCATTTGCCGAGCGGACGCAACGCCTCATCAGGATCGTGGCTGAAGCTAAACTCGGTGAAAAAATCTCCGCCAAGTCCGCTGCCTGAAATTGGATTAAAACCTAAGCGTGGGTCGTGGTTGTTTCTCTTAGTCGCGCCGGTATGCCCGGTTAGCTCAGCACGTCCGGCGCGACTAGCAATCCTCTATAGAGTCCTACGTCGATCACGACCACAAACGCGGTGTACAAACTGTCTCGTTACGAC
Organism: Candidatus Sulfotelmatobacter sp.; assembly: GCA_030039195.1. Lineage (GTDB taxonomy): Bacteria > Acidobacteriota > Terriglobia > Terriglobales > Acidobacteriaceae > Sulfotelmatobacter. The sequence continues at coordinate 13,711 of JASHQK010000683.1, read as the reverse complement.
CTCATTCAACTGCATAGGCAATGATCTGGAAAGGCCGACGCCAGGCGGTCTTCCGAGTAGCTGCGTGTAATTTGAGCGCCATCATTGATGGAAGACACGCTAACCGGAACCTCCAAGACCATGGAAGTGTGGGATCTGCAGTTTTTGACAGCTGACGAGGCAGAGCCCAGTTAGTACAGTATGGCTGATAACGGCTCGCCGACGGCTCGGGCTTCCTTAGTTTAGGAGCTCCCGAATTATGAACGTACGCTCCAGTCAAGGGCTCTGTGTCGAGACAGGAGGCGCATGCATTCGAAACAACTCGGTTCACATCTCCGTGTCTTTGTAGCCACGCTTTGTGCTCTGCTTCTAATACCGGGAGATGCGCTCGCGTATACGCCAACTGCGCAGCAAGCCCCTTCATCTACGGTGGGCGGCCAATCTTCCAAAATTCCACCCGATCAGCTCGACTCTTTGGTTGCACCGATCGCCCTCTATCCAGATCCATTGTTGGCGCAGACGCTGGCAGCATCCACGTATCCTCTCGAAATCATTCAATTGCAGCAATGGCTGGAGAAGAACAACGGTCTGAAAGATAATGCTCTCGCCGACGCTGTGGCGAAGCAGCCGTGGGATCCGAGCGTGCAAGCATTGGCTGCATTGCCGGACGTGGTCAAACGATTGGCTACTGACATTCAGTGGACCACCGATCTGGGCAATGCGTTCCTCGCGCAGCAGGATGATGTAATGAATGCCGTCCAACGGATGCGAAAGAAGGCGCAGGATAAAGGAACTCTCAAGTCGACCGACCAGCAGAGGGTCGAAACAAAGGTTATCGATAACCAACCCATTATCGTTGTGGAACAGGCGGACCCTCAGGTTATCTATGTGCCGTCCTACGACCCGTTCTATGTATGGGGTGCGCCGATCTATCCGTACCCACCCATCTATTACCCGCCGCCGGGGTATTACGCAGCAGGCTTGGCGATCTCATTTGGTGTAGGCGTCATGATGGGTGCATTCTGGAGTGGCGGTTGGGGTTGGGGATGCGGCTGGGGCGGAAACAACAACGTCTACATCAATCACAACAATAACTTCAACCGCAATACGAACATCGGGGGTGGTAACCGCGGTAACATCGGCGGCGCACGCCCCTCAAATCCGATAGCGGGAGGTGGGAATCGCGGCAACCTTGGTGGGGCTGGAGGCATTGGTGGAGTTGGCGGGGCCGGCGGAGTCGGTGGTGTGGGTGGAGTTGGTGGCCCCGGTGGTGTGGGCGGAGTTGGCGGGCCCGGCGGCGTTGGTGGAGTTGGTGGCGTAGGTCGCGGGAATGGCGCGTCCACGTTGCCGGCGGGTGGACGGGGAAGCAGCGCCTGGCAGCATAATCCGCAACATCGCGGTGGTGCACCGTATCCGAATCGTGCAACCGCAGACCGATTTGGTGGCACCGCACGCGGCGACTCGCTTGCCAGAAGGCAAAGTAGCGCACGCCAGCAGATCGGCCGGCAGGGAGGCAATTTAGCAAGCAATCGAGGTCCTGGAGTAGGTAATCGAGCCGCTGGGCAAGGCTTCGGAAACAGATCGGGTGGTGGACCTGATCGCATTGGGAGCCGGGATCTGTCGCGCAGTGGAGGCGGCGACCGCAACGCGTTTGGAGGTGGTTCACGCGGATACAACGGATCCAGTGCGCGTGCCGGGAGCAGCCGAGGTTCTTCCAGCATGGGATCTCGGGGTGGAGGAGGGTTTGGCCGTGGTGGAGGTGGGTTTAGCCGCGGTGGTGGCGGCCGTCGAAGATAGGACGGTTGCTCTAAGAAGGTGAGCCGGAGGAGCACTCAATGAACTCATCATCTGCGAATGCAAGGCGGTATAGAGTCCTTTGGTTTCTTTCCATTGCGTTGTGTGTGTTCTCGTCCGTGGTTCTAAGTGCGCAAACAGGAGGGTCGAAAGAAACTCCAGCGAGCCGTACACCTCCCGCTGGCTTCAAGGCGTTCGACACGCCCCAACAAGCTGCCGCGGCTCTAATTGAAGCCGCTGATAAGTTCGACGTCACGCAATTGACGGAGATCTTTGGCCCGGATACCGAAGACGTCATCTTCACAGGCGAGTTCCCACAGGATCGAAAACACGCCGCCGATTTTGTAACGGAAGCTCGGGAAAAGAACAACGTCTCCATAGATCCGAAAACCGGAACTCGCGCTTTCCTTCTGATCGGCAATGAGGACTGGCCTTTTCCGGTTCCGATCGTAAAGAAGGGAAACAAGTGGTTTTTCGATACCCAGGCAGGCCGTCAGGAGCTGCTCTATCGCAGAATCGGAGCCAACGAACTGGATGCAATCCAGATCTGTCACGGGTACGTGGAAGCACAGCACGAGTACGCCTTTCAGCCACACAACGAATATGACGTCAACCAATACGCGCAGCGGATCGTCAGCACTCCCGGCAAACAGGATGGATTGGCCTGGCAGAATGCGGACGGCACCTGGGGCGGGCCGGTGGGCGAGAAGATTGCGCGTGCGATTGAACAGGGATATACCAGCAGCTCCGAACCGTACCATGGCTACTTTTTCAAGGTTTTGAAAGGCCAGGGTCCCGCGGCGCCACTTGGCCAAATGAACTTCGTGGTCAACGGTGTAATGATTGGCGGCTTTGCGCTGGTCGCCGCGCCCGCGGAATACGGTGTGACTGGCGTGAAGACCTTCATCGTCAGCCACGACGGCGTTGTTTACGAGAATGACTTTGGTCCCGCGACGATGGATGAATTTCAACGCATGGAACTGTTCAATCCGGATCAGTCATGGACCCCGGTGCCTGAGCAAGCGCAGTGACAAAGGAAAGAAAGATATTCCTGCTTGATGCCGCGCCTGATTCGATTTGTGTGAAAAATCGAAACGTCGCCATTAGCTGGACCCAATGCGAATTGGAAATTCTTAGGTTAGCCTCTGGGATGATTTAGTCATAGCAGAAGCTCCTTAAGAAACTCGCTCTGATTTTGCGCAACCAACTGGTTCCCATGGCAGATTCAAAAACCCTCAGCGACGTATCCAGCGAGGGTGTTTATACCTAATCTATACCCCATGGCTTGGTTGTTCTGCAACCAGCAATGCTGCGACTGAGGAACTGTTTGCCTCGAAGAGCCGCATCAATCGCGATCAGTAGTTCGCTTCCTACGTCCGACTTGACCACATAGGCCGTCGCGCCTGTTGCGAGCGCTTCCTGCACGACGTCGGCCTGAGTATGCTGACTGACGAAGATGATCTTCGAGTGTGGGGATAGCTCTTTGATTTCCCGCGCGGCGGCGATACCATTGAGGCGGGGCAGGCCGATGTCCAACAGGATCTGATCAGGATGTAATTCGCCCGCCCTCTCGACCGCATACAATCCATCCGCAACCTCGTCCACGATCCGCAGATATAGCCTCCTCAGCAGCAGAGAAGAAAGGACGTACCGAAAAGGCTCGAAGTCTTCGGCTATAAGAACGGTACTATACAATGAACCTCCTCTATAACGTTGTAGGCTCACACCCAGCCGAGCTATCAATAGGTTCGCATCCCGATAGTTATTATTCGTTGCTCGCGAGCAATCTTCTGCCGGGTTTGTTTCAAGAATGCTACAAAAAATAAAAGTGTGGGAATTCAGCGAACTAACTTCGCCATGAAAAATCCGATCACAATGGAAGATCCTGTAGCCACTAATCCCGGAAGCATGAAACTGTGGTTCAAGATGTACTTACCGATACGCGTTGTACCCGTCTGGTCGAAGGATATGGCCGCAAGCAGAGTTGCATAGGTCGGTAAAAAGAAATATCCATTGACCGCGGGAAACAGGGCGATGAGGAGCGGCGAGCTGAGACCAAGCGCTACTCCTACAGGTACGAGAGTGACCACAGTCGCCGCCTGGCTCGTCAGCAAAACAGAAAGCGCAAAAAGGCCAATTGCAAAAACCCAGGGAAGTTGCTGAACGGCTCCTGAAATACTGGCGATGATGAAGTGTCGGTTGCCTTCAAAGAAAGAAGATCCGAGCCACCCTAAACCCGCAATTGATATGAGGGCTACGACTCCGGCGCTCATAATGCTTCCTTTGACAGTCGCCGCAGGAGAAGCGCGAAACACCAGCATATTGATGCCTGCGGCTGCGAGCATGACGATCATGATGGCTGGGGCCATATCGATCTGCTCTACTCGTTCTTCACCCGCGACAGAAATCGCATAGCTCGGACGCATGGATGGAAACAAACCGAGAACCACGACCAAAAGGGCGGCAATCACAAAGACAATCACGGAACCGCGCCCACGCATCAGATCGACTCCTTCCAATGATGCACAGTCTTTTGCAGGTTCGATCAATCCTCTTAAGAGACGGTCTTGATAGAGCGGATCGTCCTTCAGTTCCCTCCCCTTCCACATGACGGATACAGCCCCCAGCACACTGCCAATCAACGTTGACGGTATGGCAATGAGCAGAATCGTTTGTAGATGGACGCCACGTGGAGACAACAGGCCCAATAACGCTACCGTTGCCGCGGAGATTGGAGACGCCGTAATTGCCTGTTGGGATGCGATCGCAGAAATCGAGAGTGGACGCTCAGGTCGAACACCGGCATTCCGTGACACCTCTGCGATGACCGGCAACAGCGCGTAAATGATATGCCCTGTGCCTGCCGCCAACGTGAATACGTAGGCGATCACAGGAGCAACAAGAGTAATACCGGCCGGCCATATTCGCAGTGCGCGGTCTGCGAGACCGACCAGATAGTCGAGACCGCGCGCCGCCTGCATTGTGGCCGCCGCCGTGATTACGGCAAGAATCATCCCGAGCACCGTGCGCGGGGGCATCCCGGGAGGCAGTCCAAAGATAAAGACCAGGATGACCAGTCCAAGTGCCGCGACGGTACCGAGGCCGATTCCGCCGACGCGACTGCCCACAAAAATACACACCAAGACGATCAGCAGCTCCAGCCAAATCATAGTGCGCCAATCAATGACCGGCAGTTCCGGTCATCGTTTTCGCATCGAGCACCGTGCGAATCTGCTCTTCCGAGAGCAGTTTCCTCTCGCGGACCAGTTCGACGATGCCTTTGCCAGTTTTCAACGCCTCGGCAGCTAGATCCGTAGCGGTGTCGTACCCCAATAAAGGATTCAGGGCAGTAACGACGCCAATACTGTGCTCAACGTATTTGCGGCACATGTCGGCATTCGCCGTGATTCCGTCTATGCAGTGCCGCCGCAGGGTGTAGGCAGCGTTCATGAACATCGTCTGTGATTCGAGAATGCAATAGGCGATGATTGGCTCCATCACGTTGAGTTGCAGTTGACCAGCCTCAGCTGCCAGTGTTACTGCCAGATCATTGGCGATTGCCTTGAAGCAGACCTGGTTCACAACTTCGGGAATGACCGGATTCACCTTGCCCGGCATGATGCTGGAGCCCGGCTGCATGGCCGGGAGGTTGATTTCATGCAATCCCGCGCGAGGTCCGGACGATAGCAAACGCAGATCGTTGCAAATCTTCGAAAGCTTGATGGCCAGGCTTTTCAGCGCGGAGGAGAACAACACGAATGGTTGTGTGTCTTGCGTGGCCTCGACCAAATCGACGGCCAGCCTGATCGGTTTGCCGGTGATTTTTGCCAAATGACCGGCACAGCTCTGCGCATAGCCTGCGGGAGCGTTCAATCCTGTCCCGATCGCGGTCCCGCCCATGTTGACTTCGTAGAGTACGGGTTCGATCCGTTCAAGCGCATAGATTTCATTGTCCAGACTTTCGGCAAACGCATGGAACTCCTGACCCAGTGTCATGGGCACCGCATCCTGCAATTGAGTGCGACCCATTTTGATGACTTCAGAAAATTCTTTGCCTTTCTCTCGGAACGCCTTAACAAGCTTTCGCAACTCCGACAGTAGCTTTGCGTTGAGCAAAAAGATAGCGACATGCAAGGCTGTCGGATATGCGTCGTTCGTTGATTGCGAGCAGTTCACGTGATTATGCGGATCACAGTGTTCATACTGACCCTTCGTAAACCCCATGAATTCGAGAGCTCGATTCGCAATCACCTCGTTGGCAGCCATGTTGGTAGAAGTGCCGGCGCCGCCCTGGATGAGGTCAACTTTGAACTGATCGTGCAGGTGGCCGTCGATGATTTCCTGGCATGCTCCCTCAATCCCATGCAACACCTCCTCAGGAAATTGTTGGCATTCGTAGTTTGCGCGTGCTGCCGCAAGCTTAACCATCGCCAGCGCCCGAATCAGATCCGGGTATTGTGAGATCGAAACCCCGGAGATATGAAAGTTTTCCAGGGCCCGTGCAGTCTGTACCCCGTAATAGACGGCATCCGGAATGGCTTTTTCTCCGAGCAGATCACGCTCAACGCGCATACGTATCCTCCGTGTGCGGAATTCGCTACTTCATCACCGTACTGAGGGTGGCTGTGAACTCCAACTGTCAGAACTCTCAGCCGAGCATGTGAGACCGGTACAAACAAATAGGTCAGGACCTTGCTAACCAGGGGTGACTGTTCGTGGCCCGCTATAACAAGTGACAGTTCTCTGGCCCGGAGTTTATTGGCATCTTCGCATGGGTGCACGTGTGCATTGCGCTCATTTCTTGCGGGTGTAGATGAAACACTGCATTTAGTGGGCAAAAGGATCATCTCCATGGAACGGCAATGCAGAATTATTTGGACTCGCGTCATCGTTATTTGCGTTTTGGTGTCATCGTCTTGCCTTGCGCAGGATCAGAAGCCCAACGTCGTGATTCTCGCAACTGGCGGCACGATTGCCGGAGCCGCAGCGACCGGAACCCAATCCGCCTACACTTCCGGTGCAGTAGGCATCGACACGATGTTGGCCGCGGTTCCGGGTATAAGAGATCTTGCCAACATTAAAGGTGAACAGATCTCCAATGTCGGCTCTCAAGACATGACCGTAGAAATCATGCTGACCCTTGCCAAAAGGATCAACGTTGTGCTCGGCCAGGCCGACGTAGACGGAGTTGTGATAACTCACGGCACCGATACCATGGAAGAGACTGCATATTTTCTCAATCTTGTCGTCAAGAGCAACAAGCCAGTTGTCCTGGTTGGCTCCATGCGGCCGTCCACAGCCGTCAGCGCGGATGGACCGCTGAATCTATTCAACGCGGTTGGTGTAGCAGCTGATCCTAAGTCCGCAGGACGCGGCGTACTTGTCGTTATGAATGATTGGATTCACGGTGCGCACTCGCTGACAAAGACCAATACAACTGCAGTCCAGACGTTTATGTCGCCTTTGCGCGGGCTGGTTGGCGTCGCGAATTATGGCAAGAACGATTACTACAACAGTCCCATCTGGAAGCACACGATCGAGAGCGAGTTTGATGTCTCCGATGTCAGCCACTTGCCCCGAGTGGATATCCTTTATGCTTACTCTGATATGGCCCCGGATCTCATCGATGCGTCTGTTGCCACGGGAGCCAAAGGGATCGTTATCGCAGGAGTTGGAAATGGCAACATGAATAAGCCGTCGCTCGAAGCTGCGGCACGAGCCGCGAAAAAAGGTGTCGTGGTTGTTCGGAGCAGCCGTGTCGCGACCGGAACGGTTGGCCGCAATGTGGAAGTGAATGACGATGAGATGAACTTTGTAGCTTCTGACGAACTAAATCCCCAGAAGGCGCGAATTCTCCTGATGCTCGCTCTGCTGAAACCGCTTACGACCAGCGAAATTCAGCAGCTGTTCTATACGTACTGAGGGAGACTCTTTTCCGAGCAACAACAATCTGGAGCCGCTATATTTGTTTATGACGTTCACGGTCGATACTGAGTGCTAGAAGGCTTCGCTCACCCCCATGTAGATCCCGCCCCCTTGCAGCCCCAAGGCATAGTCGACACGTAAATTGACGTGATTCTTTTTAGCGAGGGCATAACGAAGCCCGGCTCCGCCGCCAGGCTTCAGATTGTCATTGTTAAAGGCCCCTACTTCTGGAGCCACTTCTCCGACCCCAAAAAATGCCACGATGCCGAACCGCTTCGGCAGTTCGAGCCGATACTCAGCCTGAGTCGTGAGCATCAATTTGTCACGATAGCGCCCGGCCTTATATCCACGCACGTCATTGTGCATTCCCAGCAAGCACAGGTCATAGAAAGGAACATGACCGGCAGTAGCGCAGCCGAAGATACGAAATGCGAGAACCTGGCGTGGCGAAAAACCGCTGTATTTGTTAAAGGCGAAGGTGTAGCTCTGGTAAGAGAAATCGCTTCCAAAAGTTCCCTGAAAGAAATCGGCTACTACATCTGTCAGAGTTCCCATCTTTGGATAGAACTGGCTGTCACGAAGGTCGCGTTGAATATGGAATCCGATCGATGAGGTTGTCGATTTCAATTCAACAGGGTCGATGTTTAAAGCCGGCGGAAGATTTTCCCCTTTCAGCTTCGCATCAAGGTTACGCCACTGATACCGGGGCCCAATGAACACTTTATTGCCCACTCGCATTAGAGCTTCCATTAACAAAGCCTTGCCGCCTTGATCGATCGGAATGAACGCGCTTTGACTACCGGCTGCATTGCCGATGCCGTACAGGTCGTAATGGAGTTGAGCGCGTCCGTAAGCCCCGGTGATTCGGAACCGATCCTGTTTCAGATACAACTTTCCGCCAGCTCCCCATAGCCAACTTCCATTGCTGGTGTAGAGCGCGCCGCCACCGACCATTGAATTGGGTGAGACTTCGTCCTTCTTCGAAATCGGAAATAGGTATCCGCCCACCACGACAAGTCCGGAACCCAAAGCTGGGTTCGATATAGGAAAAGGAGCCACAACGATCTCGTTCTTGCCCTTGGTGAACGCTGTTTCGCCCTGTGCTCCAGTCACGATATCCTTGTTCTCCTCGGTGAGTTCTATCGCGCCTGGTGATGCCATCAGCGCCTGGGGGGAAGGATCAAATCCCACTAGGGACGATTTCTTTACCGGAGCTTGACTTATTTGAGAAGCGTTGAGTTGCCCTTGATCGGTGCTGGCAGGCTCGGTTGTCTGTGCGACTCCGAGAACGGCAGCAGCGACCAGACCCACCGCAAACACGATTCGGCCGAAAACGCGGAGAAGATTGCTAGTATTCCGGTGACGCTCTAGCCGGATCGCCCGCTCTCTCCCCCAAGTTGCAGAGCGATCCGGCGAAGCGCCTGGCGGCGTAACATCAGCAGCCAACGCCGTGGAATGCAAGCTCTCCCAAAGACGCAATCTCACTCCGCGCTTTGCCAACGGTGTGACCGGCTCAGGAGAATAGTCTCCATTCCCGATGCCAGACACCTGTGCGGCAAAGCCGATATGCCGTGGGAGAGTAGTTGTTGTGCTGCCTGCATTCACTTCGAAGACCTTCTCCTCACGGCCGCTCAAAACCTGGTTTCGAGACACCCCCAAAAAGTCATCGACGAGCTTAGACGTCATCCAAGAGAGTCTTTAATCGTTGATTACTGCCTATCGGCTCAGGCACACGTGAAGATCATCGCTACCTGTAATACCGGTGGTGGGAGTCTGGCAACTGCTACGAATGACAGGGGCGGAAATGCTCGACAGAACACCAACTGACGGGGCCTAGGAAGCGCGATACCCATCCCAAGTCCGACCCAGTTCTTGCGGCTGCAACCTCTGACAGCTGACTTGGGACTCACGGCGCGTGACAATGCCGAAAGGTGCTTCAGCTATCTTTCGTTGCTGTTTGTGGCGTAGCTCGGCGCGGTTTTGAGCTGGTGACAGCGATGAAGCCAGCTTTTGTGTTCACGCTCATTTATCTGGTCCTTGCCAGTTGTGCATTTGCGCAAGATGGCGTGCCTCTGTTCAAGGCGGAAGCGAAGAGCGCTTTCGTGTGGGGAAAAGATTCACCCTCGGGTGCTGTTTCTTCCTCTGTCAGAGATCCATTGACCGGCAGCGAAGTGCGTAAGCTGACACACGCTGGAATCGAGGTGAGTTCCCAGATCGGCTTCGAAAAGGCGACTGGACAGTCCGGTATCTTCATCGCGTATACGACAACGGTCGTGAACAATTCGAACAAGACTCTGTCGATTAGATATGGTGAGACTACAGTCGACGGCCAGACAGTGTTGCCGCTTCCCGTCTCATCCGGTACCATGCAGGCATTCGGCAAGCGACTTCGGCCTGGTCGGAACGTTGATGTTGCAATATTGCGGTGTTTCGCCACTGGTTTTCTCTCGGACGACCACTTCTTTTCACTGAGTGGGCAGAAGCCCGAGCTCAAAGTTGAACCCCGGAGCTATGTAAAGGTTTCTGCCGTAATTAAAGATCCGCGATATTATCCCATCGTCTGCTCTGTGAATGGCTGCTTGCCCAAAGGGTCAATTGGTTACTCCGTTCAAGTCGGAAGTCAGGACTTCATCTTCGTGAGGCCAGGCCGAGCGTTAACCGATTGCGGTAAATGAGATCACGAAATGTTGGGTGCGTGATGGAGCCTAGGTACGGTGAATTGTTCGGGCCGATTCCGCAGGATACGTCTGACCGCCACATGCGCCTGATGGAGTCTGGACTTGCTCGCGATTACGCTCACGCCTATGCGTTTGGCAATCTCCGTGTGTGTAAGCCCGTGTATGTGACGTAGCAGGAGAGTCTGCAGCCGGGCATGGGTAAGAGTACTTAGCGCTTCGATCAGGGTAATGGTTTGGGTAGGATTGTAAAAAAACGACCTTCGCGAAGCCAAACCCTCATCGTATGAACCGGACACAAGAAATCGCGTGTGACGGCGCTGTTGCCGGGCGTGCAACCGGGCGGAATTCAATGCGATTTTGTAGATCCAAGACTTAAACTCAGCTTCACCTCGAAACGTGCCGATGTTACGAAAGACTTGGATGAACACTTCCTGCGTTACATCCTCTGCGTCGAAGCTATTGCCGATGTAATGCAAACAAAACGATAGGATCCACGGCTTGTATAGCTCATACAGACGGGCCATACCTGCTGCGTCTCCATTCTGCAATCTGTGAAGCGCTTCCTTTTCGCTCATCCCACAATCGGTCTTAACTTGTTTCTGCATCGCCTTTTTCAACTCGTCGTGATCCGATTCAGCAGAACATGTCGGCACTGAAAGCAGGAACTGTTAGGAATTACAGGTCAGGATGTGGGTGAAAGTGCAGCTTGACGAGTTGCCGTCACCTCGATGCATAGAAACGGACAAATTGAGATCCCCCGTCTCGATCCATGATCCCGATCCGTCATCCGGGCTGGGTTCGAACGTGTTATCGCCACCGGGACCTCTGTGCTGGCAGTTTTGTCAGTGCACATCGCCGGATTGCGTCGATATCCTGTCATGGGGATATGCATTGGAGGTGTGATCGTGAAACAAGTCGCTGTCATTGTGATTCTCGCGCTGTGCGGCGCGGCGTGGAATACAGTGGGCGCGCAAGAAGAGACCACTGTGAAGGGCCTAATCACCGGGCGAACAGCCGATACCCTCACTGTCCGCAGCGATCAGGGCAGTCAAGTTATTACTTTAACTGACTCAACAAAGGTGCAGACCCCCAAGGGGCTGGGCCTGCGAAAGCAGCAGATGTCGTGGGCGAGCTTGATTCCGGGCCTGAAGGTTACGGTAAAGGCAATCGCAGTTCCAGGCAGCAACTTGCTCGCTAAGACGGTTACCTTCAGCAAGGATGACTTGCAGACCGCAAGCATGATCCAGGCGGGACTGGCGCCGACCGAGGAGAAGGTAGCCGCGAATCGAGTACAGATTGCCGCGAACAAAGAAGCGATTGCCGTCAATGAAGCGAACATCGCTGCCAACAAGGCGCGGATTTCAGAAAACGAGGAGGAAGTAAGCCGTAGATTTTCGGAATTAGCAGATTACGACGTGAAACATGAAGCTGTAATTTATTTTGCCTCAGGCAAATCCAACATTTCGGAAAAAGACAAGGCTGTTCTGGCCAACCTCGCCAATGATGCCAGTACCTTGCGGGGTTACATCATTGAGGTCAAGGGATTTGCTGATTCTACTGGAAATGCCGCCACAAATCAGACCCTTAGCAAAGATCGGGCATACGCGGTTATCAACTATCTCATGCAGACATGCAGTGTTCCACCTCGCCACATCGTGTCTCCAGGGGCGATGGGCATCTCAAACCCGGTTGCCTCAAACGAAACTGCGCAAGGACGCTCACAAAACCGTCGTGTCGAAGTCAAAGTCATGGTAAACAAGGGACTAGCCGCTTCTGGCGGCGAAGGCGCTTGGTGAAGCGCGATAACTGAACCACGGGGCCGGAGAGGGCCGTATAACTGCATTCATTCACCTTGGGAGTAAGAAGTGTGCGTTGCGCATCTTTCTGTTTCTAAGATCTTTTCCACCTCAGTTGCGCGCTCATATTGGATTCGGATTGGGGATGGAGTCCATCGCTGATCAATCAGAGTGCTCTCATCTTCCGGGAGCATATCCAAGCCAGCCGTTTCATCGATTGTCATAAAGCCTCCTCCTGCCAAATGAGAGTTACGGTTACCGCAAAGTCTCAAAGGTCTACCAAATTACGGATGCTACGGCAGAGTTGGGCATTTCGATCTTAGGGCAAAGTCCTCTTTGCGCGGCCTGTCGACACTGACAGGTTCCCATGAGCCCACGGGTACGTCGAGACTCACGATTACTGTTTACAGACTGTTAATAGTGCGGGACGTCTGCCATTCGATCACGCATCGGGAGCAGCCAACGCTGGCCTTTTTTGAGGGGCGATCGAGGCCAACACTTCGGGAGAGGTCGCGCGTGAGATCGACGAGCTGTGATGATTAACAGTATCGACCTAGCAAGTGGAGAACGATGCTTTGTTTAGGCGTTCGCGCTGGATAGTATCTCAATAACTCCTGTAACAATTGACAGTTGTCTAGGCGTTTCGGGACAACTAGTTTGTTGCCTATCACTTGCGCAGTAGCCATCGGTTGGCCAACCGAAATACCGAAGGCAGCACCTGCGGAAAAATCCTGAAAATCGGCATGTACGAGCGCCGCGCACTGTCCCTCTTGGAGTATGCAAGCATGGTTACAACAAAGGCCCCGGGTTCCGAAGCCGTTCAACACTGGCGTGAACTCTATCTAGCGGCTCTATTTGAGACTGACCGGAAGAAGATCCTCTCCCGGATCGCCGAGGCCGAAAGAGCACTGCTGGTTCGGGCCCGAGAACTGCATGCCATTTCGCAGCTTAGCAGTGAAGAGGGCAAAGCCCTGGACAAAGGACTCTATGCTTTACGTGCACTGCGAGACTGTTTTCCCCGGCATGAACTGCGTGGCACCAACACCTCCTGTTGAGATTGCCTATCTGCTCCCGAGTTGAGGTGTCAATCGCTGGTGCGGCAAGGGACTCAGGTGGAGGAAACGACCCTGACGAGAAATAATTCATTCCGAGCGGGCGGGTCAGTACCGTATTCCGACCGTAATCTCCAACAAGTGCGTCGCGATGTTCTTGGTTGGAGCGTAATGATAGCGTGGTTCGATGTAGACGCGGTAACTAGGCTCGCCAACGTTTATAGTGAAACCAGCACCGAAGTTCCCGCCAAACGCGCTGGAATTGTAACTTCCCATTGTCTGGTTGGGAGTTACCATCCCTGATGTGCAAGAGAATCCCCACCACTTCCAGGCTGGAGTGCAAGGAGAGCCACTTCCGGATGTAGCTAGCTTTGAGAGGCCAATAGTTCGGTAGTACCAGCCCCCACCCGCGATGATGTAAGCGCCAAGTTTGGCGCCTCGCATCTCATATCGGTAGTTGCCGGTTATCGTATATAGGTTGCTGTGC
>JASHQK010000682.1 GCA_030039195.1 Candidatus Sulfotelmatobacter sp. | reverse complement strand
GGCGCTGGCGCGTGCGGCTTCAACGGCCGCAGAACCGGCGGCGGCGGCCGCGAAAGCCTGATCGTACTGTTGCTGCGAGATCTCCTGCTTCTCGACCAGCTGCTTGTAGCGCTCCAGATCATGCTGCGCTTTGGTGTTGTTCGCTTCCGCTTCCTGCAATTGCGCATTCGCCGCTTGGTACTGCTGCTTGGCCGCCAGAATTCCGGCACGGGCGTTATTTACGTCGGCTTGAGTGGAAGAGACCTGGCCGTTTGTACTCACCGACGTGATGGGAACAGTGACTCCGGCCGCTTCGGCGGCCGCCTCGGCGTCGTCGAAATCGGCTTTGGCGCGATCGTAGGCGACTTGGTAGTCGGCTGGATCGATCTCTACAACGATGGTTCCCGCTGCGACATATTGATAGTCCTCGACGTCGAGTTTGAGCACGTGGCCGGAAATCCGCGCGCTGATCGAGTTGATGTGCCCGTCAATCTGAGCGTCGTCGGTCGACTCGTAGCTGGTCAAATAGCGGTACACAAAGAATCCAACCACGAGAAGAACCAGGATGCCAATCGAGACGGCGATGCGAAAACCTTTGCTTTGGGAGCGCGCGGGCCGGCGAAAATCTTCTTCCCCGGCGTGCAAAGGCTCGCGGGCAGGCTCCGAGGGACGTTGGACGATATCGGGGCTTTCCGTGCTTTGTGCCATAAATTTTATTGCATGCCTTTCAAATAGCGTTTCACGCCCTGCTCGGCGTCGCCGATAGAACGGGCAAGCTCTACCTTAGCAAGGTTATGAGCATATAAACTCGCGATGTAGGTTTCGTGCGCGCTGGCCAGGGATTCTTGCGCCTCGACCACTTCCAGGTTGTCGGTAACTCCCGCGGTAAAACGATCCTGCGACTGGGCTAGGGTTTGCTCGGCCAGATCAACGGAGCTTTTCGCAACCTGCACCTGATCGGCGGCGGCCTGCAGGTCAAGGAGTGAGGTGCGCACCTCGTAGTCGATGCGTCCGCGAAGGTCGCCCAGCTGAGAACGGGCCTGTTTCAGTTGCGCATTGGCCACGAGCTCGTCACTGTGCACGCGATTTCCGGCAAAAATCGGGATACTAAGCCCCCCAGTCACCTGCCAGGTGGAATCTGCCTGAGCAGGGTTTATGCCGATTTCACCGGCATTGGCGCTGACATCGAGCGAGGGATAACGTCCAGCCGCGGCGGCGCGAACTGAGTACTCGGCGGCCCGTACTTGGGCCAGGGCCGCCTGGTAATCCGATCTGGAGGCGTAGGCGCGCTGCAGATATATGTCGACGGGGAGAGGAGTAAGCGCCTGATAAGGCGCTTTTTCTGTGAGGACGAATTCCTGGCCCGGTGGCAGCCCGATGACGCGCGCGACCGTCAGTCTCTGTTTGGCCAGTTCGTTGCGCGCGACAATGAGTTGCTGCTGGCGCGTCTGCAATTCGACCTGCGCCCGCAGCGTATCAATGGCGGGCGTAACTCCCGCTTTTTGCTGGTCGAAAGCGCGCATGTAAAGGGCTTGAGCAGTCGTTACCTGGGCCACAGCAGTTTCCACCCGAGCCGCATCGGAAATCGCTCGCAGGTAGGCATTTCCCACTGCGAGAACCACCAACTCCCGGGCATCTTTGTAATTGAACTCTGCCACCTTCACGTTTTCGACCGAGGCCCGCTCCTGTTCAAGGTTCTTGAAATTGAACAGGGACTGACTCATGGAGGCGCGCACGTCAAAATAGTTGAACGCCGGGATCACAGCCGGAAACTTCACTGTGCTGCCGGGTAGCGAGAAGTATGGACCCAACTTGTTGAATCCCAAAGCAGCCAGACTCTCTGTTTCAACATTCTCGATGGCATACGCGCCCAGATTGGGAAGCAGATTGCTGAGCTCTCTCCACCTCTCGCCCCGCGCCGATTCGGTCTGCTCGCTCGAAAGCAGCAACCCGAGGTTGTACTGCAGACCAAGGTCGATGGCTTGCTTAAAGTCAATTTGCAGAACCTGGTCCGTGGCTTTCTCCGGGGCGGCACTGCCCAGGAATGGACTTTGCGAGCCGGGAAATGAAACAGAAGGGGCTGCGGAACCTGTGCCGGTCATCTGTGCCCACAGGAGCGGAACGAAAAAGCTGGCGATCGCCGCACAAAACAAGGCCCTTCGGATCAGTTTCAATGAACCATGCATGAGTATATGAAAACGCCCGCACGAAGTAGTACGAGCGACTGCGGGACGTCCTTTCTCTCCTATAGCATAACCGCTTCGATTTGATTTACTTGCGTCAATTTATGATGCAAAACCATCAACCCTCGGGCGATTGACGCCGATCCGTCGTGCCTTCAGAGGCAGAATTCCTAACCCGAGGTCCAGTATCTTCGGTGCTTTGTCCGATTCCCGGCTTCTCAGTAATCTAAGCCTGAGGAGCGGTATGTCAAACCGCAAGGCGGTTGTATCCGTCGTCACCATAATAATGGCAGTGCTTGGATTCGCAACTGCCCAGAACACAGCCGAGACGGCGGGTTCCGGAAGGAAAGTCGTCTCCCGCGTAGCTCCCATCTACCCCGAGCTGGCCCGTAGGATGCGCTTGCAAGGTACGGTGCGAGTGGAAGCGGTGGTGAAACCCAACGGAAGCGTGCGAACCACCCGTGTGCTGGGAGGAAACCCAGTGCTAGCCGAAGCGGCAACCGACGCGGTTAGCAAGTGGAAGTTTGAAGCAGGGCCCAACGAGACGACCGAAGTGGTTCAACTGGTTTTTGTTCCCCAATAGAACAGCGAGGGAATTCGGGGCGCAACCAAAATGTCATCACAGCCAGCAAAAGCTCTGAAATCTCGAGCCGAGCGGCGGCAGAGGCGTCATCCCCGCTATCGGATCGAATTTCCCGTCACCGTGATCTTGCTGTCGGAGGGTGAACACCGGCGCATTGATGCTCATTGCCGCGACCTTTCCGTGGCTGGAATCGGCATGTTGATCGCAGCGGAGCTAAACCTGGGCGAGGTCGCGGCTCTCAGCTTTGAACTTCCTGGTTCGCCGAAGGCATGGGAGCTTCGCGCTGTACTACGGCACCGACGTGGATATCACTACGGATTCGAGTTCCTTTCCATGAGCAGTGAAGAAGGAAATTTCTTAGCCAGCTACCTACCGAACCATGAGCGCGAAGATAGCGAGCTTGGTCTATCGGCCAGGAGCGAACTCGAGTAGGAAGGCAAACAACTCGGCACCGCAACAACCGTGACTTAGGTCATCTTGAACAAGGATGACTTTGGGTCCAAGCTAGATCAGACACTTCCGAACGGAAGAAGTGCATTTACATGAGCACGGCGACTGGAACCGACTGGACTCGAATACTCTCCGACCCTGATCTGGTACGACAGATCGGAAAATTGCTGCAAACGTATCGCGAAGCCCCCCCGGAGAAGCGAGAAGAGGCGCTGCTGGCTGCGATGCGCGAAGTCAAAGCCAATGCTGCCCAATCGGGTGCCGCTTCTGCCACCTCCCAGGCCGTTTCGGTGCCGCAACCTTTACCGGCGCCAGTCTCCGAGATGCCTCCGTTTGAGCCCGACCTGTTCAGTCCGAATTGGGGAACCGATCGCCGGCGTCATCCACGGATCAAGTGCTTTGTCGCTGTGGAAATCCGCGTCGATGATGCTCCTACGCCTCTCTGGGGAAATCTGTCCAATACCAGTGTGGGCGGCTGTCTGGTCGAGACCGCAACTCCCGTTACACCGGGGGCCAAGGTTGAAGTAGGACTCTGGGTTGCCAACGGCAAGATCTGGGTGAAAGGCTTTGCCTTGAACGGAGTCGTCACTCGCAGCGGCCGCACCGCGGGCATTCGCGTGCGCTTCGACGCCCTGACACCCGCCGAACGGGACAGCCTGCGTCAATTCCTGAAGTTCGTACAAGACACCACGCGCGCCGCGCAGAGCGAGAGCACCTATCTGCAGCTCCTGAAGTAATCCACAGAACCGTCTGCTGTTTTCACCCGGCCTCAATCCACTCTTGCGCAGAAATTGATACACTTTGAGGGAAGCGAACCCTTTGTGTTCTTGGGGACTCCAACGGGTCATAACGGCCGCGCCTCAATTTGTTCACCCGATTTCTAAGGAGCAGAGTCTCATGGTAGCCAGCGAGCAGGTTTTAGCCACAGGGCAACAGCTGGACACATTGTGCATTAATACGATCCGGACCCTGGCCATCGACGCTGTCCAACAGGCAAATTCCGGGCATCCTGGAGCACCGATGGGTTTCGCCCCCGTCGCGTATTGCCTGTGGCAGGACTTTCTTAACTACGATCCCGCCGACCCCACATGGTTTAACCGCGACCGCTTCGTGCTCTCCAACGGCCACGCCTCCATGCTGCTCTACGCCATGCTGCATTTGGCTGAAGTGCGTCAGGTTCAAGCGAACGGCGAGATCAGCAAGGAATTGGCCGTTCCGATGGAGGAGATCAAGCGCTTCCGTCAATTAGGAAGCCGCACGCCCGGACACCCGGAATCTCACCTCACCTCGGGGGTTGAAACCACGACTGGTCCGCTTGGCCAGGGAGTGGGCAACAGCGTCGGGATGGCCATCGCATCCAAATGGCTGGCGGCGAACTTCAACCGCCCCGGCTTCGAGATTTTCAACTACAACATCTATACGCTTTGCAGCGATGGCGATCTGATGGAAGGCATTGGCGGCGAAGCGGCATCGCTCGCCGGTCATCTGAAGCTTTCCAACCTCTGCTGGATCTACGATCACAACTCGGTCACGCTCGACGGCCCCGCGGCATGGTCATTCAGCGAAGACATCGCCACGCGCTTCATGGGATATGAGTGGAACGTCACCCGCGTCACCGACGCGAACGATCTGGAAATGCTGGCGCGCGCGTTCCGCGTGTTCCTCAAGACGAACGATCGCCCTACGCTGATCATCGTCGACAGCCACATCGGCTACGGATCTCCGCATAAGCAGGACACCAACGCGGCCCACGGCGAACCCCTCGGCGAAGAGGAAGTAAAGCTGGTCAAGAAATTTTACGGCTGGCCGGAAGACGCGAAATTCCTCGTGCCCGACGGCGTCCGCGAACACTTTCGCGAAGGGATCGGCAAGCGAGGGCGGGAGTTGCACGCGCGGTGGTCGAAGACATTTGCGGAATATTCGCAGAAATATCCGGAACTGGCGGAACGATTGCACCACATGCAGCGCCGCGAACTGCCTGCCGGCTGGGACAAGAACCTGCCGACGTTTCCGCCCGATGCGAAGGGCGTGGCTACGCGCGAGAGCGGAGGAAAAGTCCTGAACGCGCTGGCGCAGAATGTTCCCTGGCTGATCGGGGGAGCGGCCGATCTCGCGACCTCCAATAAGACAACGTTGAAATTCGATGGCGCCGGAGAGTTCAGCTCCAACAATTACGCCGGGCGCAACTTTCACTTCGGCGTGCGTGAACACGTTATGGCCGCGAGTGTCAACGGGCTGACGGTCTCGAATATTCGCGCCTTCGGCGCGACGTTCTTTAATTTCAGCGACTACATGCGGCCGAGCATTCGTCTCGCCGCTCTCATGGAGATCGCGTCCATCTTTGTCTACACGCATGACTCGATCGGCCTCGGCGAAGACGGACCGACACACCAACCGATTGAGCAACTCGCGTCATTGCGAGCCATGCCAAATCTCATCGTCCTTCGTCCGGGTGACGCGAATGAAGTCACGGAAGCGTGGAAGATCATCGCGCAACTGAAGCATTCCCCGGCTGCGCTGGTTCTGACGCGGCAAAATATTCCCACGCTGGACCGCTCCAAATATGCGCCGGCTTCTGGCGTGGCCCATGGCGCCTATGTGCTGGCCGACTCAGGCGGCCAACCGGATGTAATCCTGATGGGCACAGGTAGCGAGCTTTCGCTTTGTGTCGATGCTTACGAAAAACTCAAGGCCGACGGTGTCAAGCCACGCGTGGTAAGCATGCCGTCGTGGGAACTGTTCGAGCAGCAGGATGGAGCGTACAGGGAAAGCGTTTTGCCGCGCGAGGTCACTGCGCGTGTGTCGGTGGAAATGGCTTCCACTTTCGGATGGGATCGCTACGTGGGTCCTACGGGACGAATGATCGGGATGCACCGCTTCGGAGCTTCGGCTCCGATCAAGGACTTACTGAAATATTTCGGCTTTACGGTGGATCATGTGGTTGCCGAAGCGCGCGCCGCCATGGCCGAGAAACACTAACAAGAACAAAATCTGGAGATACTATGCAGCCGACCGGAGTTATGGAAAATTCGAAAGCAACGAAAAATCCGTTGAAGGAATTGTTGAGTTACGGCCAGTCGATGTGGCTCGATTACATCCGCCGCGATCTGTTCACCACAGGAAGGCTGAAGCAGATGATCGACGACGATGGCCTGCGGGGAATGACCTCGAATCCGGCGATCTTCGAGAAAGCGATTGACGAGAGCTCGCTCTATGCCGACATTTTGACATCGCTCGCCGCCCGCAAAGATCTTGACGCCACCGGAAAATACGAGCAGATCGCCATCCGCGATATTCAGGCCGCGGCCGACACGTTGCGCGGCGTGTACCAGCAATCGAACTTCCGCGACGGTTACGTCAGCCTGGAGGTTTCACCTTACCTTGCGCGAAAAACGCAAGAGACGATCGCAGAAGCGCGCCGGCTGTGGAAGACCGTGCAACGCGAGAACGTGATGATTAAAGTTCCGGGCACGGCGGAGGGAATTCCGGCGATTCGCCAGCTCATCGGCGAAGGCATCAACATCAACGTCACTTTACTGTTTTCGCAGGAAGTGTATGAAACGGTCGCTGAGGCTTACATTGCCGGGTTGGAAGATCTCGCCGCCCGTGGCGGAAATCTGAAGAAGATGGCCGGCGTGGCGAGCTTCTTCATTAGCCGCATCGATACTCTGGTCGATTCGCTGTTGAATGAAAAACTTAAAACGGCCAGCGATCCCGCGCAGAAAGCCCTGCTTTCTGGGCTGCTGGGAAAGGTCGCGATTGCCAACGGCAAGCTGACCTATCAACGCTATGAGCGAATTTTCAGCGGTCCCCGCTGGCAGGCGCTCTCGACCAAGGGTGCCCAGACGCAGCGTGTGTTGTGGGCGAGCACGAGCACGAAAAATCCGCACTACCGTGACGTCATTTACGTTGAAGAACTGATCGGAGCCGACACCGTCAACACCATGCCTCCGGCAACGGTCGATGCCTTCCGCGATCATGGCAAGTTGCGCAACAGCCTTACCGAAGATCTCCCGGGCGCCCAAAAAACCATGGACGATCTGGCCTGCGCCGGAATCTCCATCAAACAAGTGACCGACAAACTGACCGACGATGGCGTTAAGCTTTTCGCCGACGCTTTCGACAAGCTGCTGGCAGCGGTCGCGAAAAATACGCAAGCGAAGAACTAGCGAAGCAAAGGAAAGACGCGTGAACGCTCTGAAGACTTCTTGTCCGAACACATGGGGCTTTCTGCAGATCAGCTGCGACGATAGCGTCGCATTCGAGACCGCAATGGAGAGGACGGTCTAGAATTTTGACATTTTTCCACTTTGATCGCAGAGCGCGCAGAGAGATTCGCAGAGAAAGCGAAGTCGATTGAGATGTGTATTCTCCGCAGTCTCTGCGGCTTTTCTCTGCGGCCTTTACGTTAAGAGCCTTCTGATTCCGGAGTGTGCGGAGGAATTCGCGGAGAATGCAAAAGCAATCATAAGGAGCAAGCATGCAATTAGGAATGGTGGGGCTGGGGCGGATGGGCGCGAATATGACGCGCCGCTTGATGCGCGGAGGACATCAGGTCGTGGTCTCCGACCTCAGCACAGATGCCGTCCAACATCTGGCGGGAGAGGGCGCCATCGGATCCAGTTCGCTGGAGGACCTGGTTGCAAAATTGAAGCCGCCGCGAGCCGTCTGGATCATGGTTCCAGCCGGCGGTCCTACCGAACAAACCGTTCAGAAACTGGCGCAGCATCTGCAGTCGGGCGATGCCATCATCGACGGTGGCAATTCCTATTTCAAAGATGACGTCCGTCGCTCTCACGAACTGAAACCTAAGGGCATTCACTACGTCGACGTCGGCACCAGCGGCGGGGTGTGGGGCCTGGAGCGCGGCTATTGCATGATGATCGGCGGTCCGAAAGAAGCCGTGCAGCGGCTCGATCCGATTTTCAAGACGCTTGCCCCCGGCAAAGGCGACATTTCGCGCACGCCCGGCCGCGAAAAACTCGGAGGCACGGCAGAAGACGGTTACATCCACTGCGGACCCTCCGGCGCCGGCCATTTCGTGAAGATGGTGCATAACGGAATCGAATACGGCATCATGCAGGCTTACGCGGAAGGCTTCGACATTTTCAAGAACGCAACCAGCAAGGAACTGGCGGAAGATATACGCTACGATTTGAATCTGCCCGACATCGCCGAAGTCTGGCGGCGCGGCAGCGTGATCAGTTCCTGGCTGCTCGACCTGACGGCAATGGCACTCGCGGAAAATCCGACCCTCTCCGAATACGAGGGTTATGTGCAAGACTCCGGTGAAGGTCGCTGGACAATTCAAGCCGCGATCGACGAAGCCGTCCCGGTGGATGTGCTCAGCGCAGCGCTGTTTGTGCGTTTCCGATCGCGCCAGCAGCACACATTCGCAGAGAGAGTTCTGTCTGCGATGCGTCAGAAATTCGGCGGGCACGTCGAGTCCGGATCGGCTACAGTCAAGAGTGCATAAAGCAAGTACGAGATCGCATCGAGCGGTTCGAGAGATTTCCGAAAACGAGGTTGATTCATGGCTCAACTAGCGGAACGGCCCACTTTGGCCACCCCTCGCGTCGGTAAGCAGAGTGATCCGTGCGTGATGGTGATCTTCGGCGCGGCCGGCGATCTGACCGGGCGCATGCTCATTCCTGCCTTGTATAACCTTGCGCGGGCCGGCTTGCTCTCGCGCGAATTTGCCGTGGTGGGAGTGGCGCGCTCGCAGATGCCCGACGAAGAATTTCGCAAGCGCGTGTATGACGATATCAAGTCTTATTGTGGAGATTGTGTCGACGACGATCTCTGGAAGTGGTTCAACCGCAGCTTCTACTATTACACGGGAGACTTTAACGACAAGAACCTTTTTCCGCAGCTAAAGGATTACCTGAGCAAGATCGACCAGGAGCACGGGACGCACCAGAATTTTTTTTACTATCTGGCCACTGCGCCCAGTTTCTTCGGGCCGATCGTCGAGCAACTGGCCACCACCGGCTTAATGGAACAGGACAACAGCCATTGGCGCCGCATAGTCATTGAGAAGCCTTTCGGCCATGATCTCGAATCGGCCAAGAAACTGAATCAGCAGTTACTCAAAGTCGTCGCCGAAACTCAGATCTATCGGATTGACCATTATCTCGGCAAAGAAACGGTGCAGAACATTTTGGCGTTTCGTTTCGCCAACGGAATCTTTGAGCCGGTCTGGAATCGACGCTACATCGATCATGTGCAGATTTCTGTCGCCGAAATCGTGGGCGTGGAAGGCCGGGGCAGTTATTTTGACCATGCGGGTTCGCTGCGTGACATGGTGCCCAATCACATCATGCAACTGATTTCGCTCACCGCCATGGAGCCGCCCATCTCGTTCGACGCAAATGCGGTCCGCGATGAGCAGGCGAAGATTCTGCATGCCATCCAGCCCATGAGCGATGAAGAGGTGTTAAGCCGCTCGGTCCGTGGCCAATATGGCGAGGGAATGGAAGAGGGCAAGCGAGTTCCAGCCTATCGCACCGAGCCCGACGTGCCGCCGGATTCGCGCACCGAAACCTTCGTCGCCATGAAGCTGTTGATCGATAACTGGCGCTGGGCCGACGTTCCGTTTTATCTGCGCACGGGCAAGCGCATGCCAGTGCGCAACACGCACATCGTGATACAGTTCCGGCGGGCGCCGTTTGTGTTGTTCCGCGATACGCCGGTCGAACAACTTATGCCCAACCAGCTGGTGCTGCACATCCAGCCGGAAGAAGGCATTTCACTGCAGTTTGCGGCCAAGGTTCCAGGGCCGATCATGCGCCTGGGCACGGTCGACATGAACTTCGAATATCAGGAGTACTTCGGCAAGCAGCCCAGCACCGGATATGAACGCCTGTTGCATGACTGCATGATCGGCGATCAAACTTTGTTTCAGCGCGCCGACATGGTGGAAGCAGGGTGGTCGGTCGTAAACCCGATTCTTGACGTGTGGAAGGCCCTGCCGCCGCGCAATTTTCCCAATTATGCATCGGGCGCGTGGGGGCCGAAGGACGCCGACGAACTGCTGGAGCGCGACGGACGCCGCTGGAGGAACTTCGAAAAATGATTCTAGCCGGCGATATTGGTGGGACCAATGCCAGGCTGGCTTACTTTCAACCCCAGAATGGTAATCTTCGTCTAGTCTCGGAACGTGTCTTCCCCAGCCGTCAGCACAGCGAACTGGGCGAAATCGTCGTAAAGTTTCTGGACGATTCCGGCACCCGCCCGGAAGCCGCCTGCTTCGGCATCGCCGGCCCGGTCAGGAATGGGCGTGTGGAAACTTCGAACTTGCCCTGGGTGATTGAACAGTCTCTGCTGGCCAAACAGATTCATCTTCCTGCCACGCTGCTTATCAATGATCTCGAGGCCAGCGCCTGGGGCATTGGTGCCCTCAGTGCCGCTGATCTTGTTCCTTTGAATACGGTCTCCGGCCCCACTATTGGCAATCAAGGCGTGATTGCACCGGGCACGGGGCTAGGCGAGGCCGGGCTCTTCTGGGACGGCAAAGGCCACCACGTTTTCGCCTGCGAAGGCGGACACGCCGATCTTGCTCCGCAAAATGATCTGCAGATGGAGTTGCTGCGTTTTCTCAAGGCGCGTTTTGGACATGTCAGCTACGAACGTATTCTTTCTGGCCCGGGCCTGGTGAACGTCTATGAATTCCTTCGCGACTCCGGCCTTGCCAAAGAATCACCCGAACTAGCGGCGAAAATGGCCGCCGGTGATCCCGCGGCCGCCATCTCAAAGGCGGCGATCGAGGGTTCCTGCCCGCTTGCCGAGAAAGCGCTCGACATCTGGATTTCGGTCTACGGTGCCGAAGCTTCAAATCTCGCACTTAAGGTGATGGCCACAGGCGGCCTTTTTCTGACCGGCGGCATCTCACCCAAGATTCTCAGCAAGCTGAAAGCCCCGGCCTTTATGGAATCATTCCTTTATAAGGGACGCCTGCGGCCGCTGGTGGAATCGATCCCCGTCCAAGTCGTGACCAACGAGAAAGCCGGGTTGATGGGAGCTGCTCGCTGCGCCGCAGCGCGAGCCGCTCACGGCTAGGGGTCCTCTGATTACTTGCAGTTTTGAAAGGGACGGCCTTTAAGGCCCTCCGTAAGAATCGGCCCCAAAGACGCGGCTCTTCGTTTTCGTATCTCGGTTGCGATTGAGATCAAGATGAGTTCCACGCTCGAAATCCGTACCTTGACCACCCCGCAGGAGCTGTTTGAAGCCGGGGCTGAGCTCGTAGCGCATGCCGCCAAGGAGGCCGTCGACGAGCGCGGACGCTTCGCCCTTGCCCTCTCCGGCGGCTCAACCCCGCGGAGTCTCTACAATCTGCTCGCCACCAACGCCCGCAATTCTCTTCCCTGGGACAAGATGTTCTTCTTTTTTGGCGATGAACGTCATGTACCTCCGACGGACAAAGACAGCAACTTCAAAATGGCGAACGAAGCCATGTTGTCGAAGGTTCCCGTTCCGCAGGAAAATATTTTTCGTGTTCCCGCCGAGAACCCGGATGCCGCCGCCGCCGCAGAGGCTTACGATCAAACCTTGCGCAAGTTCTTTGCCCTTGACCCTGGGCAGTTACCTCTCTTCGATCTGATCCTTCTCGGCCTCGGCCCCGATGGACACACAGCTTCGCTATTCCCCGGCACCGCAGCTCTGCAGGAAAAATCGAAGCTGGTCGTCGCGAATTGGGTGGAAAAGTTCAATACCTACCGGATCACATTCACGATTCCGGTTCTGAATACCGGTCGCCGTGTGGCTTTTCTGGTCAGCGGGACAGACAAAGCACCCGCCCTGCAAGCCGTCTTACAGAGCGATGCTCCGGGCGAGCAGTATCCGGCGAAGTTAGTACACCCGGCGAACGGGAAACTGATCTGGCTCGTGGATCGCGCGGCGGCCAGTGGATTAACTGGGGCTTGACTTCCGCAGCAGCCTCACTTTCGATTCAATCTAGTCGTCATCTGGATCCAAAGGTGGCCTGCTGTCATTGATAAAAGACTCCGCCGAGCGGACTGACGGAATCTGAACGAAGACTCGCGGGAACAGCCGAAAATCGAAGAATCCTTCCAATGCGTCGCTGGCACGCGCATCGGCAAAGTTCAACGTTCCCCCCCTAGCGCCAAAATTGCGCTCGATGAAACGCAGGATGCTGCCGAAGTCATACCTGGAATTTTCGATCAGCCTAGGCCGCGTGTAGGCTGACACGACGATCAACGGCACGCGGAAACCATACTGATAATCGCCCTGCGGCTGGGGTAGAATCTCCGGTGGCTCGTGATCGTACCATCCTCCCCAATCGTCCCAGGTGATCAGGATCGCAGTGCTCTCCCAGTAGGTACTGCCGTCGGGATTGTAGCAACCGCTTCCCCCAATCGCATTTACGATCGACGCGACCCAGTCCGGCCCGCCGCCGTCGTTGAGGCCGGAATGATCGGAGTTTTGCCCAGTCGGGATAACCCAGCTCAATTCGCGCAATTGGCAAGCTGAGATATCGGTCAGAACGTCGGCGGATTTGAGATCGACGTGATCCATCCAATCCGCGCCTTCACAGGTTCCGCCGGTTGGCTCGTTTGGCTGGCAAATATGTCGAATGGCATTGGGTGCGGTCCAGATGGAACCCGCCGAAGGAGTGTAATATCGCCAGTCCACGGACGGGAGCACATCCGGAATTGTGTCGTGCTCGAAGCAGGGATAAATGAATCCCCTTCCACGTCTGGTGGTGAAATCAGCCGCACTTCCGTGCCGGCGGGCGCGTTACAGCCAGCGACTTCCCCAGTTCCGAGGGGATTTTCGGCGACGAAAACGCCCGCCGCGTCATCGGCGGCACTGGGTGCCGAGGTTCCCCCGAAAATGAACTGGTGCGCGGGAAAGCTGGGACCTTGATTTGTCTGAAACATGTAATTGGCCCAGCCATATTCCCGGGCGAGCATCAGGTATGGGTTCAGAATTCCGGTGGAATTGTCGACGAAGCGGAATGCTGCCTGCGCCGGACATGCTCCGTGACCACACGGGACCAGGGCAGCGCCGTCCATCGCGCATTTGCCGGTTTTCGAGTCCAGGTCGCATTGCTTCACGAAAGCCGTGTGGGAATGAAGCAGATCGAAGTGACTCGCCAGCGGAATCGACAACGGCTGGATCACTCCAGTCGACTGCGTTTTGTCCAGCCAATTGTGCGTTTGAATGTTGTACTGCGAGATCCCAGGGTTCGGGCTGCAGGCCTCCGGTGTGTCGCACAAAGCCTGGAAGAGGTTGTCGGGAGTGCGGTTCTCCTGAACAATCACCACGACATGTTCAAACCTTGGCATCTGGGCATGGGCGGTTATTGACGTTGCAAAGAGGCTTCCCACCAACAAGGTCATCAAGAGCGCGCGCATAGCGAACCTCACTTTTGTTGTCTAGAAGTTCCAGGTTGAATTTACAGGGGGGCGAACTCGTTGACCTATGCTCTCCATACTATGCCTGCCTGGTCAATGGAATTTACGTATTTTTGCAGAAATTTGACCGAAAGTTCGCAAACCTACGGTCTATCCCCGCCAGTCGCCGATTTCCTTGAGACCTTTGCCGCGGGCATGCTGGAAGAGCCGCACGCGATGGCGGGAGTGCTCGAACTCGTGGATGTCAGCCCAGACCTCAGCCTGCCAACCCTTTTCGTGCGCGGCTGATTCTCCGCAGGTGGCGCAGCGCGTGTGCAAAGTTACCGCCAGAGATTCCGCTCCGATCGGCAATGCTCCGGGTAATTCGATGAAAATGCAGCGCACTTCCTCGATCTCGTCATTCTCGCCAAGCATGTGCTCGTAGCGCAGCAGGTATTCGAAACCAAGTTTTTTCGCTTCCAGTTCCGCTTCAGCGCGCGTGCGAAAAGGGCCATATTCTGCGCGGAGTTGCTCGGTGGAGTCGCACGCCATCCAGAAGATTTCTTTGAAGGCCATGAAGGTGTGCCTGGGAGATCCCTCGAGGTCCGCGAAACCAGCGCACTCTGCATCGAGCGAGCCCGCCGGCATCTCTCGGTGAGAGATCAGGATGCACGATGCAATTCAAAGGCCGCACCCCTTCGTCGGCTGTTCCTTGCCACGCAGGCATTTACGCGCAGCCGACGCCAGGAACTTAGGCTGCCAGTGAAACTCTTTGCAGATTCTGCGCCTTAGGATGCTGACCGCCGGTTTCCTTCGTGTTGCTTTGTGCCCTCGGTGGTTAGGGAAATTGGAACACTGCGGCGGGCGGTAGTGGCGAATTTGAGTTCAGCCACTACCTGGCGGGCTTTGGTCAGAATTTGGGTTACTCTCGTCCTGTATAATCACGGGTTTGACTTTTCGAGGCGATCTCTCTGGAGGCGCATTGCCACAAGCGGAAATTGGCATCATCGGCGGCAGCGGGTTGTATTCCATGCCCGGGCTAACCAAAGTGAAGGAAGTACGCCTGCGTACGCCCTTTGGTCCGCCTTCCGATGCTTACGTCTGCGGCACACTGGAAGGACGTAAAGTTGCATTTCTGGCCCGGCATGGACGCGGCCATCGTCTGTTGCCAAGCGAGTTGAATTTTCGCGCCAACATTCACGGTTTTAAGCAACTGGGCGTCGAGCGCATTGTTTCCATTTCGGCGGTCGGCTCCCTCAAGGAAGAACACAAGCCGTTGGAGTTCCTCATTCCTGATCAATTCTTCGACCGCACCCGGCATCGCGTCGACACCTTTTTCGGCGATGGCCTCGTCGCTCACATCGCCTTTGCCGATCCCGTGTGCGCGGAACTGGCAGGTGTGGTCGAAGCAGCTTGCAACAGAGTTGGCGTTGTCGGCAAGCACGGCGGAACTTACGTCTGCATGGAGGGTCCCCAGTTTTCAACCAAGGCCGAATCGAATGTCTACCGCGGTCTGGGCATGGACGTCATCGGCATGACGAACCTGCAAGAAGCCAAACTGGCGCGCGAGGCCGAGCTCTGCTACGTGACAGTGGCCATGGTCACGGACTACGATTGCTGGCATCCGCACCACGATTCAGTCACGGTCGATCAGGTCGTGGCCGTGCTCCTCAAAAATGCCGAGAACGCGTGCAAGGTTGTGCGCGAGACGGTGGGTGCGATTCCCCGCGAGCGCGGCTGCGGCTGCGGATCGGCCGTGGCTCATGCCATCCTCAGCGATCCCAAGAAAATTCCTCCGGCAACCAAGAAAAAGCTGAATCTGATCGTTGGAAAGTACCTGCAGAAAATTAAAGCAAACTAGCCCGCACCAGGAGCAAGATCGCGCATGAGCATTCTCGTGGTTGGATCGGTTGCCTTCGATGATGTGACCTCGCCTTCCGGCAGCGTCGCGAACATTCTCGGTGGGGCGGCGACGTATTTTGCCCTCGCCGCCAGCTATTTCGCGCCCGTGCGCGTGGTCGCCGTGGTGGGCGAAGACTTCGGCCCAAAGGAAGAAGACGTATTCCGAAAGCATGGCATCGATACGCGCGGCATCGAACGCGCTCAGGGCAAGACGTTTCGCTGGGGCGGATCGTACTCCGACAATCTCAACGAAGCCAAAACCACTTTCACCGATCTCAACGTTTTCGAGACATTTCAGCCGCGGATTCCGAAAGAATACGAAGACACGGAGTTTCTGTTTCTGGCCAACATCCAACCCACGCTGCAGGCGGATGTCCGCCGCATCATGAATGAAGTTCGCCTCACCGGCTGTGACACCATGAATTACTGGATCAACCGCACGCCGAAAGAACTCGCCGTGACTTTGAAGTTGGTCGACGTGCTGCTCATCAACGACACCGAAGCCAAGATGCTCGCCCACGAGACCAACCTGCCTCGCGCCGCGAACAAGGTTCTGGCCATGGGCCCTCGCGCGCTGGTCATCAAGCACGGAGAATACGGCGCAACGATTTTCTTCCGCGAAGGAGCGTTCGGCATTGGACATCATCCTTTTCGCGCGCCCGCGCTGCCCATCGAGGAGGTAAAAGATCCGACCGGCGCAGGCGACTCCTTCGCCGGCGGCTTCATGGGTTATCTCGCGTCGCAAAAGCAGGTAAGCCGCGAGGCTCTGAAACGCGCGCTCTTTTACGGCGGCGTGATGGGATCGTTTGCTGTCGAGCGCTTCGGCACCGAGCGCCTGCAATGTTTAACCCGCGACGAGATTGATGCCCGCTTCCAGGTCTTCCGCGAATTGACTCATCTCGACTAGTCCGCAGAAAATAGTTTTTCGCGCACCGAAGCAAAAATGAAGAATGGGGTGCCCCACTTCTCGCCGGTTTGCGAGAAGGCCCGCCCTGAGCCTGTCGAAGGGTTGGATTTTCGAACGGAGCGAGCGAGCCGGACGGGGATCTCGCGCGCAACAACACTTTCACCGCATCGTCACCAGATGCCCAAACTCGCATTCCAAAAGCCGACCGCCAAGAGGAATTCACGACGAACTGGGCCGCCCGGCTCTCCGTGGGACGACCAAAGCCGGCTTTTGTTGTGGCTTGCTACCTGCGTCTCCGTCATTTCTTTCCTCTTTTACTTCCGGCAGGGTGACGTAATGCTCTATGGCGATGCCGTCGCTCACATCAATATCGCGCGGCGTGTCTTCGATTCGAAAACTCCGGGCCTGCTGCAGCTGGGGACGGTCTGGCTTCCCCTGCCTCATCTTTTGATGATTCCTTTTGTAATCTCGAAGGAAATGTGGCGGCGCGGCGTGGGAGGGTCGATTCCCTCGCTAATCGCATATGCATGGGCGGTAGTCGGCATGTTCCGGCTCGTGCGCGGCGCCTTCTTATCTGATAGCCCGATCGATCTTGCTTCACCATTCGCCGCGTGGACTGCGGCCCTGGTCTTTGCCGCAAACCCCAACCTGATTTACATGCAAACGACCGCCATGGGCGAGTCTGTCTATGTCGCATTCTTCGTCTGGGCCGTCGTTTATTTCAGCGAAGCTGCGCGCGACCAGAAGAATGCGCTTACCAAATGCGGACTGTGTCTCTTTGCGGCGTGTCTGACGCGCTATGACGGATGGTTCCTCGCCGCAGCGATGGTCGCAACTGTTCTCCTATGGAGTTTTAGCTCCAGACATTCGCCGGATGCGACAGACTCGGTCCTCTACAAACGCGACGCGATCGCCAAGTTTGTTTTGTTGGCCGCCGCCGGGCCGGTTCTCTGGCTGGCTTACAACGGAGTCGTCTATCGCAATCCGCTCGAATTTGAAAATGGTCCTTATTCCGCAAAAGCAATCGAACAAAGAACGCAGAATGCAACCAATCCCGGCCATCCGGGCAGCGGGAATCTTGCGGTCGCCGGCATGTACGTTCTCAAATCCGGCGACGACAATGTCGCCGCAAACCCCTGGCTGGGCCGGCTCTGGCTGCTATTGGCAGGGGCGGGAATTGTGTTTGTCGCAATCAGTCTTCGTCGTCGCGCTGCGGAATCCCGTGCACGTCTGGCGCTGCTCTTCCTGCTCGTGCCGCTGCCTTTCTACACGCTCTCGGTGGCATACGGAGGCGTGCCTATTTTTGTCCCCGAATTCTGGCCTCATACGCATTACAACGTGCGTTACGGATTGCAACTCTTGCCTGCGTTTGCCGCCGGATTGGCCGCGCTCATGTACGTCGCGGTGCGCTCCAAACACTGGAATGAGAAAGCGCGTGTGGGAATTGTCATTGGCGTCGTTGCGCTTGTTGTAGTCAGTTATGTGTCCATCTGGCGATCTGGCCCAATTTGCCTGCAGGAAGCCCGGATCAATATGCGCAGCCGCAATCAACTGGAAACCCAGGTCGCAGAATGGCTGGAAAAGTTGCCGCCCAACGCGACCCTGCTCATGTATCTCGGAGATCATGTGGGCGCACTCGAGCAAGCCGGCATTCCGCTTAGCCACGTCATCAATGAGGGGAATCATCGCGTGTGGAAACGGCCGATCGATCCCGACGGTTTGTGGGAACGGGCTTTGGCTGATCCGGCGAAGTATGCTGACTATGTTGTGGCGTTCGAGGGCGGTCCAGTCTGGCATGCGGCTCAAGAGGCTCATCTGAAAGCGATCGTTGAAATTCACGTCCTCGGCCAGCGGCGCGCCTTCCTGTACTCGACGCGGTAATCAGCCGGGTAAACGCGAGGGCAGCGCGTCTGGATGATAGAATCCGGCCATCCGCAGACCGTCGGAGCGTCTGCTGAGCGCATGAATTGGCAACATTTCATCGATCCGCTGCCACGGGGAGCGTGAGTGAACTCTGAGGCACGCAGCATTCCGTTCGTCAAAGCCAGCGCCTGCGGCAATGACTTCCTGTTGATCGACCGCGCCTTAGCTCCTCAGGACATGGCCGCGTTCACGCGCCGGATTTGTGATCGCCACGAAGGCGTAGGCGCCGACGGCGTCGAGTGGATGTCGCCGCATTTCTCAGCCGACCTGGAAATCACGCTGATCAACGCCGACGGTTCGCCAGCGGAAATTTCGGGTAATGGTACGCGGTGTGTCGCCGCCTACGTTTGCTCTGCGCAGGGCAAGGAGCGCATCGCGATTCTCACCGGCGCGGGAACAAGACTCTGCACTCTCACATCCCGCCGCGATTCCGAATATGAATTTGAAACTGAGATGGGCGAAGCCACGGTACAGCCCGAGGTCGCTATAAAAATTCGCGGCGGCAACGTGCGCAGTATTCCGGTCTCGATGGGAAATCCGCACATCGTGATTTTCGTTCATCATTTTCCCGACGACTGGCAGTCTCGCGCGCTGGAAGTCCAGCGCAATCCTCATTTCGCGCAACACGGTGTCAACGTGGAATTCGCGGAAATGCGCGGCAAGCACGATGTAAACGTGCGCTTTTTTGAGCGCGGCGCGGGCGAGACGCGGTCTTCCGGCACGGGTTCGTGCGCGGCTGCCGTGGCTGCCATTACCACTCAACGCGCGGAGTCGCCGATCAAGGTTCATGCAGCCGGCGGCACGCAGTTCGTTCGCAAGGAAGGAAAGATCATTTTTCTGCGCGGAACAGCGCACTTGATCTGTCGTGGCGAATTTCTCGTGGATTGAGCCGCCGGGTTCCGTCAGTCCCGGTCTTGTCGTTAATCTATACGTTTGATCGAAGAAACAGGCAATGCCAGCTCGCCAACACCGCACTCGAACGCAGCGCCGCAAGGCCCGCCTGAAGCCGCCGGCGCTTCATCCCGGAGATACCGTCGCGATCGTTGCGCCTGCGAGCAATATTCGCGAAGAAGATCTGCGATCGGGTTGCGAGGCGCTGCGCCGCGCAGGATATCGTCCTTTCTACTTTGATTCCATCCTCGACAAAGATCTGTATTTCGCCGGATCGCTTGAACGGCGCGTTCGCGAACTCGAAGAAATGTTTGACCGCGACGATGTGCGTGCCATTCTCTGCGGGCGCGGCGGATACGGCGCCAATTATCTGCTCAACAAACTCAACCTGAAAAAGGTCACCGCCAATCCTAAGATTTTCGCCGGCTACAGCGACATCACTTCCCTGCTCGCGTACTTCGCCGACGCTGGCAATCTCGTCACCTTCCATGCTCCCATGATCGCCAAAGACTGGGCGCACGAAGACGGCGTCGAGCTCTCGTCCTGGCAGCAAGCGGTTTCGTCTTCTACGCCTTGGGATGTACCGATTGGATCCGAGTCGCGTGGCCTGGTCAACGGAGAAGTCGAAGGTATTTTGTACGGCGGTTGCTTGTCGCTGCTCGCCGCCTCGCTTGGCACGCCCTACGAAGTCAAAACGGCAGGCTCAATTCTCTTTCTCGAAGACGTGGCGACCAAGCCCTTTCAGATCGATCGTATGCTGATGCAACTGAAACTCGCCGGTCATCTCGATCACGTACGCGGACTCGTCTTCGGCGAGATGCTTCATTGTGTCCAAACCCCCAACCAAGGCTACACTCTAGAAGAAGTGATCATGCGTATCATCGGCCGTTTGGGAGTGCCGGTCGCGTTCGGGGTTCGCTCGGGTCATGTCACATCGCGAAACATCACGCTTCCCTTGGGCGTGAAAGCGAGGCTGACTGTAAATGGCCCTCAGGTCGGACTTAGAATTTTGGAATCGGCAGTCGAAGCTTGAGAAAAACGCTTGCGCAGATGAACAAGCCAAAACACATTCACCTGATCGGCATCTGCGGCACAGCGATGGCCTCGCTCGCTGGAATGCTGAAGGAGCGCGGCTTCCGCGTGACCGGTTCCGATGCCGCCGCCTATCCGCCCATGTCCGATTTCCTGCGCGACTTAGGCATTCCGGTCGCGCAACCCTTTGACGTGAAGAATCTCGAACCTGCACCGGAACTGGTCGTCATTGGCAACGCGATCTCGCGCGGCAATGTGGAACTGGAACGCGTGCTCGATCAGCGCATCGATTTTTGCTCGCTGCCGCAACTCCTGCATGACGAATTCCTGCGTGGAAAAGAAGTGATCGTAGTCGCCGGAACCCACGGCAAGACCACCACCACATCCATGCTGTCATGGATTTTTCATTCCGCCGGCCTCGATCCCTCCTTTCTCATTGGCGGCATCGCGGAAAATTTCGGTTCCAGCTTTCATCTCGGCTCGGGCAAGCACTTCATTCTGGAAGGCGACGAGTACGACACCGCATTTTTCGACAAGGGTCCGAAATTTCTCCATTACTTTCCTGACGCCGTAATCCTTACCTCCGTCGAGTTCGATCACGCCGACATCTACAAGGATCTCGATGCGGTCGAAACCGCTTTCAAGCGGCTCGTGAATCTCGTTCCACAGCGTGGACGAATCATCGCTTTCGATGGCGCTTCCGGCGAGGCTACGGAAAGCCCGAGTCTCGAACGATCCCTCGCCAAAGCGTTCTGTCCGGTGGAACGCTACGGAATTGCTCCGCCGGCAAATTGGCAGATTGGGGATCTGCGCTTCGAGCCCGGCCGCACTTCCTGGACCGTACGGCACGATGGCAGGCCGTGGGGCGAGTTCGAGTTCGCGCTCGCCGGCGAATACAACGTGTGGAATGCGACCGCCGCGGCCGCAATGGCTCTTTCCTGTGGCATTCCCTGCGAAGCCATCGCGGCTGCGTTGAACACATTCAAGAGCGTGAAGCGCCGTCTCGAAGTCAAAGCACAAGTCAACGGCATCACGATTATCGACGATTTCGCGCACCACCCCACCGCGATCGCAGGCACTCTGAAAGCGCTGCGGGGGCGTTACGCCGGCGCGCGGTTGTGGGCGATCCTCGAACCGCGTTCCAACACTTTACGCCGCCGCATCTTGCAAAACGATCTCGCGCGCAGCCTGGCGTTGGCCGATGAAATCGTAGTTGCCGGCGTGTTCCGCTCCGAAGCCGTGCCCAAAAATGAACGTCTCGAACTCCCGGCGTTGGCCGCCGAAATCGAGCGCAACGGCCGTCGGGCGCGTCTCTTGCCCGATGCCGATACCATCGTCAAAACCGTTGCTCCGGAAATGCGCAGCGGAGACGTCGTGGCCATCCTTTCCAATGGCGGCTTCGGTGGAATCTATGAGAAGCTGCCCGCACGACTACGAGAATTGACCTCGGAAACAATTTCTGCTGTCGCAACACAACGAGACTGAATGAACCTTCTTCGAGAGAATTCGCGTCGCAGTACGCTTGCGCGGAACGCTTTCCGCCTTGTCCCGTTCAGCTTCTTTTTTTTTCTGACGCTGGCGGCAGCCGCTCAGGTTGCGATTGTCGGCTACACGATCTCGCTCACTTCCCCGGAGCAGCATCTGGTCGAAGTCGAGATCATTCTTCCGCCGGGAGCGGCGCAACGGGAGCTGCAGCTTCCGGTATGGAACGCGCTCTATCAGGTTCGCGATTTCGCGCAGTATGTGGATTGGGTTCGCGCCAAAGACCGTTCCGGCAAGGCTCTGCCCGTGCACGCCATCAATACCAGCCGCTGGCAAGTGGAAGGCACAGAAAGCGGAGCCGTGATCGAGTACCAGATTTACGTGGACTCGCCCGGACCGTTCGGCGCGCAATTGAATTCGCATCACGCGTTCTTCAATCTTGCCGAAATTCTCATGTACCCGGTCGATGCCCGCAACGCGCCGCTGCGCGTGAGTTTCAGCCATGTTCCCGCGGGCTGGCGAATCGCCACGCCGCTCGCTTCCCTTCCCGATGGCGGCTTCTCCGCGGAAAATTATGACCGCCTGGTCGACTCGCCCTTCGAACTGGGAACTTTTCAGGAATCGGATTTCGACGAATCCGGCGGGCACTTTCGCGTGATTGTGGACGCCGATCCCGCGGACTACGACATGACAAAGCTTACCGCCGACCTGCAGAAGATTGTCGCCGCCGCGATCAGCTGGATGAACGACCGTCCCTTCGACACCTACACGTTCTTCTATCATTTCCCGCGCGGGGCAGGCGGAGGCGGTATGGAGCACGCCTATTCCACCGCGATCGAACTCAACGCCAACATTTTGAAGCAGAGTCTCTACCCGTTTGATACCGTGAGCGCACATGAATTTTTTCATCTTTGGAACGTAAAGCGCATTCGTCCGCAGACTCTCGAGCCGGTGGATTACACCAAGGAAAATTACACTCGCGCGCTGTGGTTCAGCGAAGGCGTGACCAGCACGGTGGAAAACACGATTGAATTGCGCGCCGGACTGCTCGACGAAAAGGGATATCTGAACGTGCTCGGCGCGGAGATCTCGGAATTGGAAAGCCGTCCTGCCCACTTGACGCAATCGGCGGAAGATTCCAGCCTCGATGCGTGGCTGGAAGGGAATCCGTACTATCGTCGTCCCGAGCGCAGCGTCTCGTACTACAACAAGGGTGCGCTATTGGGCGTGGCGCTCGACCTCGCCGTGCGCCAGGCCAGCCACGATCGCGCCTCTCTGCGCGAAGTCCTCGAATGGATGAACCTCCACTACGCCAGGCAGGGCCGATTGTTCAATGATTCCGAGGGTGTGCGTGAAGCCGCCGAGGCCGTCAGTCATGCCGATCTAGGCTGGTTCTTCAGCAAATATGTAGCCGGGACCGAGGAGATCCCCTGGGACGACTTCTTCCGCGCAGTCGGGCTTCATGTGGCAACCGTCACAGACAACGTCCCAGATGCTGGATTCATCGCCTCTCGCAATTTTGATGGACCGATGACCGTCGAAGAGGTTACTCTCGGCAGCCCTGCGGAGCGTGCCGGCTTGCAGGCCGGGGACACGATTTTGGAACTGCAGGGCAAACCGGGCGGACAGGAATCGCGCCAGGCACTGTATAGCCTGCATGCTGGCGACACCCTGACCGTCAAAGTGCGCGGGCGCCGCGGCACCGAGCGCGAACTGAAATGGCAGGTCGGAACCCGTGAGGAA
The DNA here is from genome assembly GCA_030039195.1 of Candidatus Sulfotelmatobacter sp. Lineage (GTDB taxonomy): Bacteria > Acidobacteriota > Terriglobia > Terriglobales > Acidobacteriaceae > Sulfotelmatobacter. Next base: position 16,989 of record JASHQK010000682.1, on the reverse strand, counting down.
ATCTCGTACGAATTACAGGATCTCGACAAGGTCACTCCTGATCAACGCGCCTTGAGAGCCGCGTGGCTCAAGGGCAAAGCCGAATCTCCTGATCAACACATCGGAGCGACTGCGCCAGGCAAGATGGGATCGGTCGCAAAATGATCCGAACCATAATCATGCTCACCTTCTGGGCGGTCGCCGCTCCGCTGGCCGCGCTGATCGGATTCACCTGGACGTTTATCAGCGGCGACGTCAGCCTGCTATACCGCATGTTCACCTGGGGCGCCAAAACCGGAGTGCAACTGGCAGGAGTGTGGGTCGAAACCATCGGCCTCGACCACATCGATCCGGCGCGCAGCTACATTTTCATGACCAACCATGCGTCGAATCTCGATCCGCCGATTCAGATTCCGCGCATTCCGCGGCGCACCTCTGTGATGGTGAAGAAAGAGCTGTTCAAGACTCCCATTCTCGGCCGCGCCATGCGCACGGGATCGCTGGTTCCGGTGGATCGCGGCAACCGCGATGCCGGCATCGAAGCGGTCACGGCCGCGAAACAAGTCGTGGCGCAGGGTCTGAACATGACGATTTACGTCGAGGGTAGGCGCTCGTTCGACGGCAAGCTGCTGCCCTTCAAGAAAGGGCCGTTTTATCTGGCAACGGAGTGCGGCGTTCCGGTCGTCCCCATGACCATCGTGGGCACGCATTATGCGATGCCCAAAGGGCGATTCGCCATCAAGCCCGGCCCCGTGAAATTGATCTTCCATCCACCCATCGAGCCGGAGGATTTCGGCAGCCGCGAGTGCCTGATGGAAAAAGTTCGCGCCGTGATCGAGAGCGGATTGCCGGAAGCATATCGAAGCTCAATCGCAGAGAAACAGACCTCGGCTTAGACAACGCCATTGATCGTTGCTGATTCCCCCGAACTTGCACTCTAGGCAGAACACATCTGTGCCAACTGCATTGAGCATCTCTTCGCAGTCCTGCAAACCCGAATGCTAGAATCATCCATGGTGACGAGTTCCAAGTCCGCGATCCGGCTGCTGGCGACCGATATCGACGGCACGCTGCTCAATCCCCAATTTCAAATTTCTGAACGCGATCTCTCGGCGCTCCGCCGTGCCCACGCCTCAGGAATCGAAATTGTCCTGGTCACCGGCCGCCGCCACACGTTCGCTTTGCCGATCGCGAGGCAGCTCGGTTTCGATCTCTGGCTCATCAGCTCCAACGGCGCGGTCACGCGCTCCCTTTCGGGCGAAACCTTTCATCGCGATCTCATGCCCGCCGAAACCTGCCGCCGGCTCTGCGCCGCCATGCAAGAATTCCGCGGCAACACCGTTCTGACATTTGATAAGGAAACCAAGGGCGCGCTCGTGCTCGAACACATGGACGAGCTTGGCGCCAGCATTCGCCGCTGGCTGGAAAAAAATGTGCAGTACATCGATTTCGTCATCCCCATCGAGCGCGCGCTCGTGACCGATCCAATCCAGTCGATGTTCTGCGGCAGCATCGCGCGCATGAACCAGGCGCTCGAGGCCCTCAACAACTCAGGCATGCAGGGGATGGTCACCATCCTGCGCACGGAGTATCCTCAACGCGATCTGCTCATGATCGACGTGCTCGACGCCGGCTGCTCCAAAGGACACGCGCTGGAGCGCTGGGCAGCGCACCGCGGCTATCGCCGCGAACAGGTCATGGCCGTCGGTGACAATCACAATGACGTCGAGATGCTTGAGTTTGCCGGCCACCCGGTTATCATGGGAAATGCCTGCGAGGAGTTGCGCGCCCGCGGATGGCGTGTGACCGGCGGCAACGACGCCTGTGGCCTCGCCGAAGCAATAGAAATAATGCTGGGCGAAACAGTAGTCCCGGCTGGGTAAGGATCTTTGAGCGATAATTTGCTCGTCATCCGGAGCCGCGCCTCGTGCGGCGAAGGACCTATGAATTTTGCTTGCGATGGAAGAATGCATAGGTCCTTCGGTCCGCAAAAACCGCGGGCCTCAGGATGACAAGAATTTGATTAAGGATGCGATTCCTTCCGACACTACGCGGTGCCTGCGCGATCGCCGTTCTCGCGCTAGCCGCGATTCCCTGCTCCGCCGCCGAGGTCGCGGTCCTGAAAAACGGATTCACCATCCAGCACCAGCGCCGCGAAATCATCGGGGATTCCACGCGCTTGTGCATCAGCGCGGACTGCGCAAATTACGTCGACGTGCCCACGGCAAACATCGATCACTACGAAGCCGTGTCCGATCCGCCCGCCAACCAGGCCAGCCCGGCACCAATCTCAAGCGCTCCCATACTGACCTCGAGCTTTTCGACGCATCCGCGAACAAATCTTACCGATGTCGTTAACCAGGCCAGCGGACGCTATCGCCTCGATCCCGACCTGGTGAACAGCGTCATCAAGGCCGAAAGTGATTTCAACATCCGCGCCGTTTCTCCCAAAGGCGCGCAGGGGCTGATGCAGCTCATGCCGGGAACAGCTTCGCAGCTGGGCGTGCCCAACGCATTCGATCCCCAGGCGAACGTGGAAGGCGGAACGAAATATCTGCGCGAACTGCTGGAGCGCTACAACTTCGATCTGGTCAAGGCGCTGGCCGCTTACAACGCGGGTCCACAGCGCGTGGAACAATTTGGCGGCATTCCCCCTTATTATGAGACGCGCGCCTACGTCGCCCGCGTGGTGAAGGATTTCAATAAGAAAAAAATCGCGCAGCAGAAAGCCACGCAGAAAACGCCAGCAGTAAAGCCGGCCGCCGGGACAAAGTCCGCCAGCTCTCGCACTTCGCATCCAGTGACTTCGGCCAAGGCCCAAGCCAGCGAATAGAAACTGTCCACCTGTTTCACAAATCCCTTGCGGTTAGGAATGTAATTTCCCGAGCGTCTGTCACCCGCGCAAGTCAGTTGCACTTCAGACTGACAGCCTTGGACTGATCCATTAATTGGCGATGGGGCTTCCGTCGGTACATGAAATGAAAACCTGCGAAGAGCACGGCAATCACGACAAATACAAACCAGCTCGCCTCGGGCCCGAGCAGTCCGCCAGTCACGCGGTCTGCAGCCGGCCACGCGGTTTCGAACAGTCTTCCCGGCGCATACTCACCAGCGTTGCGCCCTGACCACAACCAGATTGCGCCCCAATCGAAAGCAAAATGCCAGCCCATTGCCCATGTGAGACTGCCTGTGTGCGCGATGGTCAGCGACATGAACAAGGCCAGCAGCCCGGTCGAAGCGAAATCCTCCCAGCGCTCGTGCGGTTTGCCGAAGTAATGCAGGGCTCCGAAGAGGAACGCGAGCACGCACGCCGCCGGCCAGAATCCTATGCCGTCGGCCAACGTGCGCAGCATGTAGCCGCGAAAGGCGATCTCTTCCACGATGCCGATGCTGGCCGCCGTTGCCACCCACATCAGCACCCAATACAAGAAGTGTTCGTGCAGCGCTACCGCGGCGATCCGATATCCGCCGGCCAAGGCGATCAAACCAATCAGCAACGATACCGCCGCGATTCCCCACAAAGCTCCTATCCAGAAACTCTTGCTCAGAATCCCGCGCACCGGAATGTAGTAATCGCTGAGCGTGCGTCGCTCGATCCGCATCATCACGAGCGTCGCGATCATCACCGGAATGAACGTTGCCACCCAATCGCCCAGCATCAGCCCCTTTGGATCGAGGAAGGCTCTATCATTCACCAAATGCAACCGCTCCGCCAGGAAGCCGATCAGCGCCTGTATCCCGATCGCGATCAGCAACCACATCAGCAGTCGCCAGCCCGCGCGCAATTTTCCCGCGGTGTTGATGAAGATTTTGCGCATAGAGTCCCTCCGCGGGATCATACGCAAGAAAGCCAGCCTAAGTTCGATACAAAATTCGTTTTTCGCTTGACCAGAGCGCACTGAATCGAGAGTTGATGGCCGGTCCCCAGTGGGCTGACTGAATCGTCCGGACCCAGAAGTCGTTTGACCCTACCCTCCGCCTCATTTACCTTGGAGTTGCCGTTTCCTTCGCGTTGAGGGGCCGCGGCGCGGAGTTCTCCCTATTCATGGATCGTAAGCGCATTCTGGCCACCGTCGTGGTGTTGTTAATCTTGGCCGCACTGTTTTATATCCAGTTCCGTGAGTGGCACAGCTTCGACTGGGCGACGTTCTGGAGCCAGACCCATCGCATCAACAAGCTGCGCGTTCTCTACGCCATCGCGCTGATTTACTTCGCCTACTGGGTGCGGGCCGTGCGCTGGAAAGTTTTCCTGCAACCGGTCAAGCCCGATGCCAAGGTCAGCGAACTGGTCTCGCCCACGGTTATCGGTTTCACCGGGCTGGCCCTGCTCGGCCGCGCCGGAGAGTTCATTCGTCCTTATCTGATTGCCCGCCGCACTGATCTGTCTTTTTCCTCTCAGCTCGCGGTCTGGGCCGTGGAACGCATCTTCGATTTTGGCGCCTTCGCTCTACTGCTGGCCATCGCGGTATTTCGTGAGGGCGGCATGCTCTCCATTCCTGATCCCGGCCCGTTTTACCGTGCTCTGCGCGTTGGCGTGCTGCTGCTGAATCTCCTGGTCGCGGCGGTCGCAATTGTTGCGGTCGCGATCAATAAATGGGGAGAGAAAATCGCGCACTGGACCGAGCACACGTTCTCACACCTGCCCCGCCACTTGGGACAGCGCGCCGCCGCCGAAGTCCGCAAATTCGGCACCGGGCTGCACACCATTCACGGCGCGACCGGCCTGTTCTGGGCGGCGTTCACTTCGATTGGGATGTGGTACCTGATCGCGCTCGCCTATAAGGCGGTCACGCACTCCTACGATGCTCCCGCTCTCGATATTCCCCTGCTGCAGGTCTTGATCTTGATGGGCGCCAGCATGGCCGGGTCGATTCTGCAATTGCCCGGTGTTGGCGGAGGGTCACAGCTCGCTGTCATCGCACTTCTTTCGGGGCCTTTCGCTGCGCCGAGTGAACTCGCCGCCAGTTGCGGAGTTTTATTGTGGCTGGTGACCTTCGCCGCGGTCATCCCGGCAGGCTTGCTGCTCGCGCATCACGAACGTCTCTCGCTGCGGAAGCTCTCACAAGAGAGCCATCAGGCCGGGCAATAACGCGTCGAGATGACGCGCGGCCCGTCTGCTCCCTAACCTCTCTTCCGTCCGCGATCACGATTGTCGTGCTGAGCGAAGATGCCGTTCGCAAAGCGAACGCATCGCAGCCGAAAAATCCCTCTGTGTTCCTCTGTGCCCTCGATGGCTTGTCTTTTGTATTTCTTCGTATTCCTTCGTGCCTTTGGCGGTTTCACGAAGCGTCGTTGGTGTCCTTCGCGTTCCTCGCGCCCGTTGTGGGAGATGAATTTCTAGAGTTTCCCCTATTCCGTCACCACCGCCTTCACCAGATTCCGCGGACGATCTACGTCGTATCCCTTCTGCACCGCGACGTGATAGGCGAAAAGCTGCAGGGGAATGACTTCCACAACCGGCAGCAATAATTCCGGAGCGGCAGGGACATAAAAGACATGATCCGCGATCTCCTCGACTGCCGTATCGCCCTCCGTCGCCACCGCAACCAGCGGTCCCCGCCGCGACTTCACCTCGCGCATGACATCGACAGTCCGCCGATATCGCAAGCCTGAGTCCGGATCGGCATGATCACACGTCGCGATCACCATCACTGGCAATGTCTCATCAACCAGAGCATTCGGTCCGTGCTTCAGTTCCCCGGCCGGATAGCCTTCCGCATGCGCATACGAAATTTCTTTCAGCTTGAGCGCGCCCTCGCGCGCAATCGCGTAGTGAACACCCCGCCCAAGATACAGAAATTTTTCCGCTTTAAAGTGCGCCGCGGCGAATTGTTCCGCCAGATCATCCCACGCACGCAAATTCCGCTCGATTGCTACTGGAAGCTGTGAGAGCACCTGCAAATAGGTTCGCGTCACCTCAGACGTCATGCGCCCGCGCTTGCGCGCAAGAAACAAGGCCATCAGATACAGAATCGTGACCTGCGTGGTAAAACTCTTCGTCGCCGGAACTGCCAGCTCCGGTCCTGCGCCGGTGATCAGGGCCGCTCCCGCTTCGTTGGGAATCGTCGCCGGAGAAACGTTGGAAATCGCAATCGTCTTCACCCCGCGCGTCAAAGCTTCCCGCTGCGCCGCGATCGTGTCGGCGGTCTCCCCCGACTGCGTAATCACCATCACGATCGGATCGACCGCTGCGTGCGTCGAGCGATAGCAATATTCGCTGGCGTACTCCACATCGACGGCCACGCCCGAAAGATCTTCAATCATGATTTCGCCCGCCAGCCCGGCATGCCGGCTCGAGCCGCTGGCCGCGATGATCAGCTTTTCAAACCTCAGCAGTGCGCTCTCGATGGCATGCAGTTCGCCGGGGAAAATCATGTCGTTCTTCAAATGCATGTCCAGCGTTTTCGCGATCGCCTGCGGCTGCTCATAAATTTCCTTGCGCATCAGATGAGAATGCTGGTTGTCCTTCGCAGTCATTACGCCTTCACTCCCTCAAATATGGCTTCGATTTCTTCCAGCGTCTTGCCTTTCGTTTCCGGCAGGAACCACACGGCCGTAATGAAATAAATCACCGTGCATGCCGCGAATCCAAAGAACATGATCGAATATCCGTATTTGCCGACAGTCGGTAGAAAGATCGCCGCAATCGTCGTCGACACCGCCTGATTCATCACCAGCGCGATGCTCATCCCATTTGACCGAATGCGCGTCGGCATCAACTCGGAAAGCGCCAGCCAGACGACGACGCCTGGCCCGACCGCATAGAACGCCACGAATACGAACATCGTAATCGCCAACAGCCATCCGTTTTCACTCCTCGGAACCGGCGTGATCAACGCGTTCTCGATTTTCAGCGGAGCAGTCTTGGCGGCATCCAGATCTCCCAATGGATTCGAGAAAAATGCCACGATCTTGTTGTCGGGAACAACACTCGATCGATCGATCTCGATCGTCTTCGCCGCAGGGTCATCCGAGCGCACCGCCTGACTCGCCGCGCGAAAATCCCCATAGGAGTAAATCACCACCAGCGAGGTAGGATTCGCGCCCACGCTCGAATCCAGCCGCGATGCGAGTTGCTGGTTATAGAGCAGCGACAGCTTCTGATCGGCACTGACCATCGCTTGTATTTCGCTCTTTGCATCGACACGAAGCTTTTCCGTCCGCACAGACAGCGCTCCGGCACAAATCATTGAAACAATGATTCCGGCCGTGCCCAGTTCCAGAAGAAATTTTCGCCCCTTGCGGTCTACCAGCATGACCCCGCCAATCGTGGCAAAGAAATTGACGAATGTGAACAGCACGTACCCGATGTGCGCCGCCAGATCTGAAAGTCCGCTTTGCAGCAGGATATTCGTGTTGTACGCGATGATGGAATTAATGCCGGTCGTCTGCTGCACCGTCAGAATTACGCAGGCCAGCACAAACGGGATCACATATTTCCGCCGCAGCAGCGACTCTTTCACTTTCGCGCCGGCGCTGGCCTTCGCCTTCTCGCTGGCCAGAACTTCCTGCATCTCGCGCAATTCGAGATCGGCCTGCTCGTTGCTTCGCGAACGCAGCAGCGCCGCATACGACGCTTCTTCCTTCCCTCGCCGCAGCAGCCAGCGCGGCGACTCGCTCAGCATGAAACTGCCAATCACGAACAAAAGCCCCGGCGGCAGCGAAACCCAGAAAATTCCGCGCCACGCCGCATCTTTGAACGCGAACACCGCCGCCGCACTTCCCGTCTGCACCACATGATCGAGCCGCAGGCTGAAGAGAAATCCGATCAGCGCCGCAATCGCAATCCCCGCCGTGAGCAGCCACTGAAAAATTCCCGTTCCCTGCCCACGCTTCGACGCCACCAGACACTCGGCCAGATACAGGGGCACGACCACGCCGATCAGTCCCGCGCTCACCCCCTGCAACAGTCGCCCTGACACAAGCGGCCCGTATCCGTGCGACAAGGCGATCATGGGAATGCTGAGCACGAACATGATCCCGCTGACCACCATCAGCCATTTGCGTCCCATCCAATCGGCGAGCAGGCCGGCAAATAATGTCGAAAGCACGCTGCCCAGCAGCACCGCGGCCACTACGATCGACAACTGCCCGGCGTTCAGCCCCGAAGTTGCTTCAAGATAGGGCAACGCCCCGGCAATGATGCCAACATCCACGCCATAAAGCAGGCCGCCCAGCCCAGCCACCACCAGCAGAAATCGGTTGTAGAACACTCTCTTGCTGTCGAGCGTTGAAGCCGCCCCGGTTGCGAGTTCAGCAGTCATGAAAAGGGTTTCCCCTGGATCACTGGAATATCCATGAACGATAAGCAGTCGATTGTAACGTAGGATGAGCGTGGAGGGATGAAAGTGCTATAGCTGGCCTGTTCTAAATTCAACCAACCACCACGGGCCGGAGGAACACGAAGTATGTAAAAGCGCGGTTTCCTTCGTGCAACTTCCTGTCCTTCGTGGTTGATTGAATTTATGACGCTACCCCTGTCTCGAAGCCGACTCAGGCGGTGCTATGCCCGCGAGTTCTTGTCGATCGGCAGCGTGAACGAAAACACCGACCCATTACCCAACTGGCTCACCAACCCCAGCTTCCCCCCATGGGCCTCGACAATCACTTTGGCGATCGCCAGCCCCATGCCCGTTCCCGGCGCGCTATAGCGCTGATGCTGGCCGCGATAAAACTTATCAAAAATCAACGTCTGCTCGAAGGCATCGATCCCCGGCCCACGATCGGCCACGCTGGTAACCATCCAGTCGCCATGCACTTCGCTCGAGACTTTGACCGGCGCACCCGCCGGCGAATATTTCCCGGCATTCTCCAGCAGGTGCATCAGCACTTCGCGGATGCGCTCCACATCCATCAGAACCTTGGGCAAGCTGCCGTCGTCCGCCCCTGCGTCGACGGGATGATTCTCCAGTGACGCTTTGGCATCCTGCAGCGCGGGCTGCACCGCCTCCCAGATCGGGTGCGGCTTCACATCGAGCTTGAACATTCCCGCATCGAGTTGCGCCATCTCCGACGCTTCGCCGACCAACCGGTTTAGCCGGTCGGTTTCTTCATCGATAACCGTCAGCAATTCTTTTTTCCCCGGATCATCCAGATGAGCACCCGAGAGCAGGGTGGTCACGCTGGCCTTGATGGAAGTCAGCGGCGTGCGGAACTCATGCGTGACTGAATCCAGCAGCGCCGAGCGCAGCCGCTCATGCTCCTGCTCCGCGCGATGTTTGCTCAAAGCCTCAAGCGCCCGCGCGCGCTCGACCGCCAGCCCGGCCAGACTTCCGATCGCATCAAGAGTTTCACGGGAAAGCTCTTTCCCCGAAACCGACAGCGCGCCCACCGTCCGCATTCCCAGCCGCAGCGGAACATAGGCAATCCCCGCCTGCGTCACTGGTTCTCCGCGCAACAGCGCCGATCGCAGCACGGTTTCATCGAACTTCGCATTCATCGGCGAGCGGTAGATCGATGGATGATCCGCCGCGACCACCGCAACGTCGCTCACCGCAAACGTATCGCGAACGTAGCCCGGCAGCGCATTCAGCAGTTCCAGAACGTTTTCCGAAGTCAAGATGCGCTGACTCAGCGCATAGAGCCGTTCCACCTCGCGCCGGCGCCGCTTCGCGCTTTCCGCCTCGCGCCGCGCCTGATCGCCGAGCTTGGTGGCTACGAGGGCTGTCACAAGAAAGCTGATAAAGGCAAGCCAGTTCTTCGGATCACTGATGACGAACGATCCCACTGGGGGCAGGAAAAAGTAATCAAACGAGGCCGCTCCGCATAGCGCCAGCGCCGCCGCATAGCGCAGTCCCCAGTAGGCCGAGGCGAGCAGAACCCCAACGATAAACATCAGCGCCGCCGTGGCGGCGTTCAAATGCAGCCTGTAGGCGACCGTGGTAATCAACGCGACGACCGCAATCACCGTCAGATAGCGCGATACTTGCTGTCCCACGCCCTTTTTCACACCCGCATTGTACGATGTAATGATAGATTCGCGCCTAAGACCGACAATGCCTCCAACCATGCCTCCAACGACGAAGACGCCTGACGAGTGGTTGAGCGAAATTTCCACCGAAAAGAATCGCGGCATTTTCAAGCTTTTCCTCGGCTACGCTCCGGGGGTGGGCAAAACCTATAACATGTTGAGCGAAGCCGTTCGCCGCGCCAGCCGCGGCGAAGACGTCGCCGTCGGCGTGGTTGAAACCCATGGCCGCAAGGCCACCGCCGAACTCGCCGCCAAGCTCGATCGCGTGCCTCCGCGCAGGCTGGAATACAAAGGAACCATTTTCGACGAGATGGACGTCGACGCCATCCTCGTCCGCAAACCTTCCGTCGCTCTGGTCGATGAACTCGCTCACACCAACATCGAGGGCAGCAAGCACGCCAAGCGCTACGAAGACGTCATGGAGTTGCTCGACGCCAAGATCGACGTCCTCTCCACCATGAACGTGCAGCACGTCGAGAGCCTGGGCCCGACCGTGCAGCAGATCACTGGCGTGCAAGTCCGCGAAACGGTTCCCGACTGGGTCATGCAGCGAGTCGACGAAATCGTGCTCGCCGACCTCACTCCGCAGGCCTTGCAAAAGCGCATGCTCCGCGGCGATATCTATCCCGTCGATCGAGCCCAGCGCGCCTTGGCTCACTTCTTCCGCCCGGGAAACCTGATCGCCCTGCGCGAACTGGCCCTGCGCCAGGTCACGCGGGTGGTCGATCGCAGCCTCGACGCTCTCCTTGAAAAAGACGCTACCCAGCAGGCCCATACCGTCCGCGAGCGCATCGGAGTCTGTATCAGCTCGAATCCCGGCGCGCAGTATCTCATCGCCCGCGGCTCGCGCATGGCTCAGGCCATGGGCGGGGAGTTCTACGTTTTCTATGTCGACGTCGGCCGCGACACCCGCCCCGAAGACCAGAAGAGTCTGGCCGAGAATATCCGCTTCGCCCACAACCTGGGCGCCAATGTGGTGCGCTCTACCGGAAGAAGCGTGGCCGATGCCGTCGCCCAATTCGTGCGCGAGCATCACATCACCCAGGTGATTTTCGGACGCTCCGCCCGCAGCGGCTGGCAGCGCTATCTTTACCTTTCGGCGATCCAGCGATTCCTGCGCGACTCGCCCGCGGTCGATGTTCACATCGTGACCCAGGAGGCCCCCTGATGCCCGATCCGCCGCACATTCTCGTCGTCGATGATGAACCCCAAATTACGCGCGTGCTGCGCACCAGCCTCTCCGCCCAGGGATACGACATTCGCGTCGCCAATTCGGGCGAGATGGCGCTCGAGATCATGAAAGACTGGTCGCCGAATCTGATCATCACCGATCTTTCCATGCCATCGGTCGACGGCGTGCAGCTTTGCCGCCGCGTGCGCGCCGTCTCGCAGATTCCCATCGTGGTTCTCTCGGTCCGCGACAAGGAACAGCAAAAAGTCGAAGCCCTCGACGCCGGCGCCGACGATTACGTCACCAAGCCCTTCGGCATGAACGAACTGCTGGCGCGCGTGCGCGCCAATCTCCGCCGTGTGCCCGCTGAAAACGAGCCCGATGCGATCATTGAGATTGGCGATTTTCATATCGACACGGCGGCCCACAAAGTTCTGGTGCGGCACAAGGAAGTTCGCCTCACCCCCAAAGAATTTGACCTGCTCCTCTTTCTCGCGCGGCGCCCGGGAAAAGTCGTGAACCATCGCACGCTGCTGGGCGCGATCTGGGGGGGCCAGAGCACCGAGCAGGTGGAATATCTGCGCGTCTTCGTCGGACAACTCAGAAAGAAACTCGAACCCGACGCAGCCTCGCCCCGCTATATCGTCACCGAACCCTGGGTCGGCTACCGCTTCGAACCAGGGGAATGAACTGGTGGCCAACTCAAGCGAAAATCAGGCTTAAGTGGGCCACCGTCCTCCATTCTTCGTGTTCCTTCATGTCCTTTGTGGTCAAGACTGCACGAGGCTTTTCGCCTGAAGACTGCCCGATCTACCCATCGCAACTCACTGACAATACACAATTTACAGGGTCGGCATAAAAGGTTGAGGTATGTACAAACCAACGAACACCGCCCGTTCGTCATCCCCATGAGGGGCGGCGTCGGCGGTTAGAATCGTTGCATGCAGAAGAAGATCTTCTGGACGTCGTTCACGCTCTTCGGGCTGCTCGCCGACTTCCTGCTTCCCTTCTGGTGGGCCGTGGGAGCGACGCTGCCGCTGCTGTTCCTCTCCTGGTGGATCGCCTACCGCAGCGACTGGTTCTGAAGCGATTGCCGTTCCCTCAGGGGCTAAAGCCCATCTGGATCCAGACCTTACGCGGCCCTGAAGAGCCGCTCTTCCACGGTTATCACGTAGGCTCTTGCACAAGCTATCCGATAGCTTATCGTTACAGCTCTGCCACGCGGCGCTCGAACACGAGAAAGTACAGTGCAACCAGAATCAGCAGGAAGCCGTTGACGCCCAGCACGACCGGAGCAGTGAATGCTGGAACCAGCCATCCCGAGACGAGATTGCCCATGGGCATGCCACCACGAAAGGCGCAGTTGTAAACGCTGATCACGCGGCCGCGCATTTCGTTGGTGGTGATCAGCTGCACCAGCGATGTGACGGTGGCAAATACGGCCATCATCGAAGCGCCAACCACAACCAGCACGGAATAACTCACGGGCAGGGATTTCGAAAAGGAGAAGATCGAAATACCCACGCCCAGGCAGATCAGCATCACGAGCGCGAAGCGGCCTTTCGCAGCCAGCTTGCCGCCTCCGGCCACGCCCAGAGATCCGCAGATCGATCCCACGCCCATCAGCGAAAGCAGGTTGCCGTAGGTTTCCGGCCCGCGATGAAAGATGTCGTGGACGAACACCGGAAAATAGGTGCGCACCGGCATGCTGAGCGCGGTCATGCAGAAGCCGAGCACGATCAGCGCGACCATTCCGGCTTGCTCGCGCACGAACCGAATCCCCTGCTTCAGGCTGCTGAAAATCGATTCTGTGGATTTCTGCGGCAGGAAACGCGTCGAAATGATGAGCAGCGAAATGATGGGAGCGATGAACGAAACTGCATTCAGCCCGAAGCACCAGACTTCACCGAGCTTTGCGAGGGTGAGGCCGGCCAGCGCCGGACCGACAGTAACCGCCAGGTTGAATTGGATGGAATTGAGCGCGATTGCGTTGGGCATATCCTCGCGATCGACCAACGTCGGGATCAGCGCCGAATAGGCCGGTCCGCCAAAGGACTGCGCCAGTCCGGTGACGAACGAGAGCGACAGAATCTGCCAGACATGCACAAGGTCAGCCGCGACGAGAAAGGTCAGAATTCCAGCGCTCGCCATTTGGATGTATTGCGACATCAGCAGAACCTTGCGCCGGTCGATGCGGTCGGCCACCACGCCGCCAATCAGCGAGAACAGGAAGACCGGAATGCCGGCGAGAAATTGATCGAGCGCGAGCAGGAAAGCGGAATGGCTCAGGCGGTAGATGAGCCATCCCTGGGCCACGATCTGCATCCAGGTGCCAATGCTCGAGGTGCAGGCGCCAAACCACATCAGGCGGAAATCGCGATATTCAAATGCCTTGAAGACACGGCGCAGCCTCGGGGTTGCGGTTTCCATGGACGGGATGGACCTGGCAGTCACCATCTATCTTCGCACGGACGGGCGGCGGTGCGGTTGGTTAGCAGGGAAAGCGTCAAAAGCTTGTCAGTCGAGGGCAATATCGCGGAAATGTGAGCGAGACACACGGGCGAATAGGTCCGCCCCTACACAAGGCAGCTACTCATCCCCGCCGGCCGGCAGCACCGTATGCTGCGGCTTGGGCATGGGCACGTTGCCCTTCTGATCCTGCCAGAGGACGCGGTTCAGTTGTGCGGCTGGCGCGGCATCGGGGCGGGAGAAGTTCATCTTCGACGAGATCTTTCCACCCGGAGCGTCGCGCCGGTTTCTTTCATAGATCAGTCCATTTCTCAGGTTGCGAGAGTCAGCTTTGAAGGCAGGTTGATCGCCCGGGCCGGAGAACATCTGGGTCATCACCGGGGCGTAGGCGTCATTGACATTCATCGTCGGAAGCCCGAGCAGCGTTTCGAGCGTGTGGACCATATTCACCGTCGTGTAGAAGCGATGTTCGACGTATGGCTGCGCCGACGATCCCGGCGAATACTTGCTGATGACCAACGCAATTGAGCGGTGCGCGTCGACATGATCGGCGCCATCCTGCGCGTCGTCTTCGAGAACCATGATCGCGGTGTCGTCCCAGTAAGGGCTGTGCGAGACGGCATCGACCACACGGCCGAGGGCCAGATCGTTGTCGGCGACCGAAGCCTGTGGCCGCGGATGATCGGGACGCGTGCCGCCGGTGTGATCGTCGGGCAGATAGAGCAGAACGAATTGCGGCATCTGGAAGCGGGCGTCTTCGTTTTCCTGGCGCGCGCGAGCGTACGCCGTTAATTCATTCAGGAATTCATCGGCGCGAAGCTGGTCGGGATAGTCGGTATTGAAGTCGGGATAGAGTTCGTCGAAGTGATCGCGCAGAATCGCCTTGGTCGGCTTCACACCGTGGAACAGCGGAACGTTCCATGGCCAGGGACTGTTCGATCCATGCGGATCGCCCACGTTGGGCGGAAGCTCGCCGCCCTGCTCGACCTCAGTTTGCGGGCAGGGCGATTCCTGTCCCGAGGGAGTTCCCTGCTTCGGATTTGCCATCCCGCGCCGCTCGTTGCACCACAGCGCATTCACGAACTCGCCGTAGTCACGGAAGCTAACGTTGTTGCGGGCGAGATTGTCCCAGAGGAAGCCGGTTGCAGGATCGTCGATGTCGGGCTGATTATTTTCAAGTGGAAACTCATCCGCGACCTGGCCCTGAAAATCGTAGGTCCGTTCCTTGCCGCGATAAGCGATCTGCCACGTCTTCTCGTTGTAATCGGAGGTGATCGCCGCCGTCGACCACTGATGGCCGTCGCCGGAAACTTCTCCGCTGTCGTAGAAGTTATCGAGCACGCCGAATTGGCGCGCCAGTTTGTGTTCGTTGGGCGTGATGTCTTCGCCATAGAGCGTGAGCGAAGCGTCGCCATTGCCGACCTTCAGATCGCCGAGAATCTGATCGTAGGTGCGGTTTTCCTTGATGACGTAGATGACGTGCTTGATTGGATTCTTGCCGCCGGCGAACTGCATCGCGCCGGGTCCGGAATTAAGCAGGTTGTCGTTCTCGACAATCTTGGTGAGTTCGGGAAGTTTCGCGAGTGTTGAGGGAATGTCGAGGCGGGCGATGGATCCTCTGAGCAATGTTGCGATGTAAGGATGACGATGGCGCTTGACCTCGGAGTCGGTCTTGCCCATTCCGGGATTCGGTCCGGTGCCTTGGCCTTTGGCAGTCGCGATCAGCAGTTCGTTGCCGTGCACGGCGAGCGCCGAGGGGTACCAGTCGGTGGGGACGAAACCGGTGGAGGCAAACGTGACGCCCTGAGCCGTGAGATTCTTGGCGAAAGGAGCCACGTCAAGCACCGCGACGGCGTCAAGTGATGCGTTCCCGACAAATAGCTTTCCGCCGTCGGCGGATTGGGCTAATGCAATTGGAGAGCTCCCAGGCTGTTTCTGATTTCCGCCCGTTGTGGTGAACGACCAGACCCCTGTTGATTCCCCGCCCACGCCGATCACCAGAGCCGCAACGCGATCAAGATTCGAGAGCGCAGCATAAAGCACGCGTTCGTCAGGACTGAACAGAAGGGCGGTTGGGTGAGAACCCGGGGCTAATGGATCTTCCGGTGGCTTTATCTGCGGCCCGCTGCTCCCGCTTGCCAGCCAGATCATGCGAGATACCGTTCCGCTTGTCAAATCTAGTTCCGCTATTCTCGACGCATTCCACAAGCTGCACCAGGCGCGTTTTCCATCCTTCGTGGCAACGCAGGTGTACGGATACGACGACGGAACCAGATTGCTCGTGCTTAGATCGAAAGTCTTGAGAACCTTACCGCTCGCGGCATCGAGCAGCACGGCATTGTCGGCGAGATTGTTCGCAACGAGCAGTTTGTCGTTCTCCGGACTGCGGCCGTGATCACTGATCACTGCGATTCCCGCAGGATACGGAATGGCCGTGTGCGGAGGCGGCTTGAGACCAATCGGAACTCGCTTTCCGTCGGCCAGCGGCTGCGGCGCGATCGGGATGAATCGCTCCGGCGCGACCTTGCCCTCTTTGAAGCTGTATACGGCAATGCCGTTCCCCAAGTCGCCGGGATTCGCACCGGTCACATCGGTCAACGATCCAACTGATGCGTACAGATGCTTGCCATCGGAACTGAATGCCAAGCCGAGGAAGAGGCTCTGATGATTTTCTGTGCTGAAGCGCGCGTCGGGATAATCGACGATTTTGTTCGTCTTGAGATCGAGAACCGAAATTCCCTGATGCTGGTTATTTTCCTGCGTTCCATAGCCGTCGTTGAGCAGCGCTGCATAGCGGGCGTCGGGACTGACGACCATGGTCATGGGAGATCCGTCGACGCTACCGATGCGTCCCGGAGAAGGCTCGCTGAGCATTTTGCTGGTGGGCAGCATGATGGACGAATGATCGGCGGCGGATTGTTGCGCCCATGATGAGACAGAAACCAGCAGGAGAACACACGTAGCACGCAGAAGACGAGCGATCACGATGACCTCACAGGAAAGCCTCTAACAGCGGAGAAGAGATGAGGGTAATGCAGGGCGCGGGGGACAGTCAAAAAGGGTGCGATCCAAAAGCGCAATATCGAAACTCCAATGTCTCGCAAAAACGGCGAGACATGGGGCACCCCATGCGCCACAGATTTACACGCCCGAAGCTCTGGTGGTTGGACGAGAGGCGTCCTGGTCTTCGTCGGGATGCACATTGTGCCGGACATCGGAGCCCTGCACCCAGAAGATGACATCTTCGGCGATGTTGGTGGCGTGATCGGCAACGCGCTCCAGATTACGCGCGACCAGGAGTGCATCGAGCGCCTGGCGCACCGCTTCGGGGCGTTCGTTCATGGTTTTGACCAGTTGGATGAAGGCGTCGTCGCGCATGCGGTCGATGACGTTGTCCATT